>CAZPFE010000001.1:0-40135 GCA_964585805.1 uncultured Candidatus Saccharibacteria bacterium
TTAAAATTAATCTATCTCAAGGTTAAAGAAACAAAAAATTACCCTACCTTCCCTCCTACTTCTTCAACTACCTTTTTCGCCGCTTCAGAAACACTACATCCTTTAATAGTTAGTGGTTTAGTTAGTTTTCCTTTAGCCAAAATTTTAACTTTAGGGTTTTTGCCTTTAATTTTTGAAACAACTCCTTTTTTTATCAATGACTTAGGAGTAACAATTTCTTCCTTCTCAAAAAAACTTTCCAACTCTCTTAAATTAACAATAACTTCTAACCCTCTATCCTTTTTTACAGAACCTTGTCTATATCCCCTTAGTTTTGGATGTTTTTTAATTAACTCTCTAATCGCAGGAGGAAGCTTTCTTCCTGCCCGAGCTTTTTGTCCTTTTATTCCTCTCCCAGAATAAGTTCCTCTTTTACCACCTCTGCCAATTCTTTTTCTTTTTTTTAATTTGTGGGCTGGTTTTAGTTGATGTAACTGCATAATCACTTTTATATTATAACTTTTAAACTAAACTTTATTTTTTTCTTCTATCTCTAATTCTTCTTCTCTTTTGCTATCTTTTTCATCTTTTCTTTTTAAAGAAGTAACCAACCTTAAAGATTGTAGGGCTTTTAATGTTGCTCGAGCATTGTTAATCTTATTACTTGTCCGCCCGATTATTTTAGAAGAAATATTTTTAATTCCTGCCAAATCACAAACTATCCTCACCGTTCCTCCGGCAACCAAACCCTTTCCTTTTTTTTGAGGCTTTAATAAAACTTTTGCTGCTCCAAATTTTGCTTCTACCTGATGAGGAATCGTCTCATTAACAATTAAAACTTTAATCAGATTTTTCTTTGCCTTCCTGGTTGCCTTTTCAACTGCTTGAGCAACATCCGCCCCTTTTGCTAATCCAAACCCAACCATTCCTTTCCTATTTCCTACAACTACTGCTGCCCTAAAGCGAAATCGTCTGCCTCCAGCAGTCATCCGCATAACCCGAGTTAAATCAATAAGCTTTGATTCTAACTCCTCTGTATCTTTATTTTTTATTTCTTCTTGTTCTTCTGTTTTTGCCAACATATTTAATCATTAAAATTTAAAAAATTAAAATTTTAATCCACCTTCTCGCGCCCCTTCTGCTAATGCTTTGACTCGCCCATGATATTTGTATCCTGCCCTATCAAAAACTACTTTTTCAATCTTTTTTTCTAAAGATTTCTTGGCAATTAGTTTGCCCACTTGATAAGCTTTTTCTGTCTTTGACATCTTTTTATTTTTTAACTCTATATCACTCGCTGAAAACAAAGTCCTTCCTTTTTCATCATCAATTAATTGAGCATAAATATGCTTGGCTGATCTAAAAACACAAAGGCGCGGAATTTCCTCTGTCCCTTTAACTTTTGCTCTAATTCGACGATGCCTTCTATATCTTTTTATTTGTTTTTCTAACATAAATAACCAGTAATCTTAAAAATTTCAAAATTATTGACTTGCTCCTATTGCTTTCTTTCCTACTTTTCTTCTTACCTCCTCTCCTTCATATCTAATACCCTTACCTTTATATGGTTCAGGAGGTCTAATTTTCCTAATCTTTGCTGCTATTTGTCCTACTTTTTCTTTATCAATTCCCGCAACAGTGATTATATTTTTATCTACTGAAAACTTAATACCTTCTGGTTTTTTTACTAAAACAGGATGAGAAAAACCTACTTTTAAAACTAAATCCTCTCCCTGCATTTCCGCTCTATAACCAACCCCTTGCAGTTCTAACTTTTTTTCATATCCTTTTGTTACTCCTTCTATCATATTAAAAATAAGCGTTCTTTCTAAACCCCAAAAAGCCTTTGTTTTTTTTGTTTCTTTTTTAGGTGAAACTATAATTTGATTTTCTTTTATCTCAACTTTAATTTCTGGTCGAACAATTCTTTTTAGTTCGCCTTTTGGTCCTTTAACTATCACTTCGTTGTTATTTATTTTTATCTCCACTCCAGTGGGTATTAAAATTGGTTTTTTGCCTATCCGTGACATAATTTTCTGTAGTTATTTACCATATTTCAAATAAAACTTCGCCTCCAATATTTTCTTTTTTTGCTTCCTTAGCTGTAATCACTCCTTTAGAGGTTGAAATAACTAATAAACCTTTCCTCTTTTTACTTTTAATTATTTCTTTTGCTGAACTATAAATTCTTTGTCCTGGCTTAGAAATTCTCCTAAAACCATCTATAACTCCTTTTTCCTTTTTCCCTGTTTCTGAAATTTCATATTTCAACCAAATTTCAATCATTCTTCTTTCTTTTCTTCCTCTTTTTCCTACACTAACAACAAAACCTTCTCTTGCTAAAAGTTTAGCAATCTCAAATTTAAACTTAGAAAAAGGAATAAGAACCTTGTCTTTAAAGACAGCCTGAGCATTCCATATTCTATTTAACATATCTGTTACTGGATCCATAGTTATTTCTAAAATAATAACTTTATAATTACCAACTTGATTTTCTTACTCCTGGAATTTCTCCTCTATTTGCCATTTCTCGAAAACATATTCTACATAAACCGAAATCTCTCATATATCCTCTTTTTCTACCACAACGAAAACAGCGATTTATTCTTCTGGTACTATACTTTGGTTTTTTCTTTGCTTTAGCAATTTGTGATTTTTTTGGCATAAAATTTTTTATTTTTCTTTAATTGGCAATCCGGCTAATTTTAATAATTCTATTCCTTCTTCCTGTCTCTTTGCTGTGGTAACAATCACAATTTCAAAACTAAAAATTATCTTAGCATTTTCAGGATTAATCTCAGGAAAAACAATATGCTCTCTAATCGGAATAGTTAAATTTCCTTGTCCGTCAAAAGAAGATTTTTTAATTCCTTTAAAATCTCTCGAACGAGGAAGAGTAATATTAATTACTCTATCCAAAAAATCGTACATCCTTGAACCTCTCAAAGTTACCATTGCCCCTACACTCATTCCTTTTCTAACTTTAAAAGAAGATATTGACTTTCTTGCTTTAGTTAAAACCGGTCTCTGGCCACAAATTAACGATAGATCACTCAAAATACTTTCAATAATTTTTTCTTGTTCAGCTGAAGTTTTCCCGCTAATTAATTTTCCGAAACCAACATTAACCACTATCTTCTCCAATTTAGGCACCATCATTAAATTCTTATAACCAAACTTTTCCATCAAGGCGGGCACTATTTCTTTTTGATATTTTTCTTTTAATCTCATAACTTATTTATTAACTTCTAAATCTCCTGACCGCATTTTTTACAAATTCTACTTTTTACTCCATCAACAATCTTATACCCTACTCGAGTGGCTTTCCCGCACTTTGAACATATAATTTTAACATTTGAAACATCTAAAGGCGCAGGAACTTCTATAATTTGCCCCTTTTCTCCTTCGCGTCGCGGTTTGATATGTTTCTTTTTAATATTTATTCCTTCAACAATAACTTTTCTCTTCTTAGGCAAAGAACTAACAACTTTTCCTTTTCTCCCTCTATCTTTCCCGCTAATCACTAAAACCGTATCTCCTTTTTTAATTTTCATTTTAATCGGCTTACTCATAATCATAATATCAAACAACATCTTTAGCTAAATTTATAATTTTATCAAACCCCTTCTCTTTAAGTTCTTTAGCAACAGGACCAAAAATTCTTGTCCCTCTTGGATTTTTACTTCCTCCTTCTAATATAACCACTGCATTATCATCAAAACGGATATAAGAACCATCTTTTCTTCTAAATTCTTTCTTTTGTCTCACAATTACAGCTCTTACTACATCGTGCTTTTTAACCGGTCTCCGAGGTTCAGCTACTTTTACTGCTCCTACAATAATATCACCTAAAGCAGCATATCTGCGCCGCGTTCCTCCCAAAACCCGGATACATTTTATTATCTTTGCGCCACTATTATCAGCAACTTTTAAAACTGTCTCTGTTTGAATCATAAAGGTTTTTTGTTCTGTTTTTTATTTTAATATTATTTTTTCTCAATCACTTTCCATCTTTTTTCCTTGCTTAAAGGTCGACATTCCTCAATAACTACTTTATCGCCAATCTGATATTCTCCACTCTCATAATGAGCTTTATATTTCTTATGAACCGGATATCTTTTTTTGTATTTAGGATGCATTTTAATTCTTTCCACTTCTACCACTAACGTCTTCTCCATTTTATTAGAAACCACTATTCCCTCTAAACGTTTTTTAGGCATAATTTTATCTTTTATACTCTATATTTTTCTATATTTACCTTTATATTAAATAAACGATTTCTAAATAAACGATTTCTAATTATAATACCATTCTTTCTAATTGTCAATTTGATTTTTCCTTTCCCTTAAAATGGTCAAAATTCTGGCTATATCTTTTCTTGTTTCCCTAATATCTTTAATATTTTTAACTTTTCCAGCCGCTAAATCAAAACGGAATTGTCTTAAATCCTCTCTTTTTTTTCTTAAAAGAGATTCTAATTCTGATGTAGAAATTCTTCTTAATTCTGCTGCCTTCATATGTCTAAGTCAATTTTTTAATCTTCTTTTTTAACAAACTTAGTTTTAATCGGTAATTTATCCGCCGCCTTTCTTAATGCTTCCTTTGCTTGTTCTTCTGGTATGCCTTCTAATTCAAAAATAATCCTTCCAGGAGTAATTGGAAAAACATAATGATCTACTGAACCTTTTCCTCCACCCATTGGCACCTCATTGCCTTTTTTAGTAACTGGTTTGTCTGGAAAAATTCTAATCCAAAGCTTTCCTCTTTTTCTCAAATATCTAATTATCATTCTTCTTGCTGCTTCAATCTGCCGAGAAGTAATCCATTTAGTTCCCATTGATTTCAAACCATAACTCCCAAAAGCAAGCGAACTACCTCGCTCTCTAATTGTTTTTGCTGCTCTCTTTCTCCACTTCCTATGTTTTACCTTTTTTGGTGCAAGTATTGCCATAAAATTTAAAAAACTTAAATTTTCAATTAACTAATCAAATTTTTCTCCTTTATAAATCCACACTTTCACTCCTATTACTCCATAAGTACAATAAGCTTCAGTAAAAGCATAATCAATATCTGCTCTAATAGTTTGACGAGGAAGTTTTCCTTCGGCTAACCATTCTCTTCTTGCAATTTCCACCCCATTAAGACGACCCGAAACTTCCACCCTCACTCCTTTTACTTCTTTAGTAGACATTACTTTACTTATCGCTTGTTTCATTGTTTTTCTATAATTTGCTCTTTTTTCAATTTGCTGAGCCACCCATTGAGCACATAAACTTGCCGAAAGCCAAGGATTACGCACTTCTCTAACTTCCAAATTGATATTTTTTATAAAATTACTCTCTTTATTTTTCTTATTTATCTCCCCTAAATTTATCTTAAAAACCTTTTTTAATAACTTTTTTCTTATTTCTTCTACTCCTTCCCCTCCTTTACCAATTATAACTCCTGGTTTACTGCTAAAAACAACAATGTTTATTTTTGCCGGAAATCTTTCAATCTCTACTTTCTCAATACCAGCATTTTTTTCTCTTTGAAATTTAGAAAAAAATTCTCTAATTTTAAAATCTTCTTCCAGTTCTTTAGGAAGATCCTTATAAAATCCTCGTGAAAGCCAATCTTTTGTCTCTTTAATTCTAAATATTTTAGGATGAACTTTATGTGCCATAAAATTTTTTATTTTGTTTTATTATTTACTTATTTTTTTCTCTTCTTTTGTCTTTTCTTTTTCATCTGCCTCCTTAATCTTTCCTAAAACTAACGTAATATGGGAAGTTCTTTTTTTAATAGGATTAGCCAATCCTCGTGAACGAGGCATCCATCTTTTATAAGTCGGACCTTCATTAACAAAAATTTTAGCAATATATAAATCATTATCTTCTATCTGAAAATTATGACGAGCATTAGATACTGCTGACTTTAAAAGCTTAGCTAAAGGTTTTGCTGCTTTTTTAGGGGTAAACTTCAAAATACGCTCGGCTTGATCAACCCGCTTATAACGAATAAGATCGGCAACCAATCTTACCTTTCTGGGAGAAATTCTCAAATAATTTAATTTACTAATAATCTCCATAAGTTTTCGTTATAATCAAATTTTATTTATTTTTTTCTTTGGCTTTTGCTTCCTGCTCTCTCTGCATCTTTCCTCCATGCTTAATAAATTTAGTAGTCGGAGCAAATTCTCCCAACTTATGACCAACCATATCTTCTGTCACTTTAACAATAATATGCTCTTTGCCATTATGAACACCAAAAGTAAAACCTACCATTTCTGGGACAATGGTACAAGCACGAGACCATGTCTTAATCACCACTCCATCATCAGGCTTTAAGTTCTTAATCTTCTTTAATAATTTTTCATCTATATATGGACCTTTTTTTATACTTCGTGCCATATTAATATAAATTTCTCTTTATATAAATTTCCAAATCTAACAAAGTTTAAATTTATTATTTTCTACTCTTCTTTTTTCTTCTTTGTAAAATATATTTGTCACTTGCTTTTTTCTTTCTTGTCTTTACCCCTAATGCATGCTTTCCCCAAGGAGTTTTTGGATATCTCAGTCCAATCGGCGCTCTTCCTTCTCCTCCTCCATGAGGATGATCCACCGGATTCATTGCCGATCCTCTAACAGTTGGTCTCCAACCTTTCAGACGTCTTCTTCCTGCTTTTCCTATGATTTCGTATCTCCATTCTGGATGAGAAACACTGCCAATAGTAGCAAAACATTCACCCCAAAAAGATCTAATTTCAGTAGAGGGCATTTCTAAATTAACACATTTTTCTTCATGAGCCAATACCTTAGCGCTTGTTCCTGCTGCCCTAACAACACTTCCTCCTTTTCCTGGATATAATTCTACATTGTAAACAAGGGTACCTACTGGAATATTTTTCAATTTCATTCTGTTTCCTATTTTAATTTCTGCTTTTTCTGAACAAATTACCTCATCACCAACTTTCATATCTTGAGCAGCCAATCTGTAACGTCTTTCTCCATCCTCGTATTCTAACAAAGCAATAAAAGCCGTTCTATAAGGATCATATTCTAAAGCAATAACCTTTGCCGGAATATCCATTTTTTCTTGGCCAAAATCTATTATTCTATACAATCTTTTTACTCCCCCTCCTCTATGACGCACTGTTATTCTGCCTGAATTATTTCTTCCTGCTTTCTTTTTTAATGATAAAAGCAACCTCTTTTCAGGCTTTTTCTTGGTTAATATCTTTGTCCCTGATAATCCTTTTTCCTTTCTTTTAATTACCATATTATAACCTTATTTTATCTTAATAATAATTCTATCTTTTGATCTTTTTTAATAGTTACTATTGCTTTTTTATATCCCTTTCTCCATCCAAGATATCTGCCCAACCTCCTTCTTTTTCTATGTACATTTATAATTCTTACCTTAACAACATCAACACCGTACACTTCCTCTACTGCTTTTTTAATCTCTATCTTATTCGCCTCTTTGGAAACCTTAAACACATACTTATTTTCCTCACTTAAAATAGTGGCTTTTTCACTAATATGAGGAGCAATCAAAATTCGATAAGCAATTTCTGGAATCTTTTTCTTGTCTTTTTTCAAGGGCTTGCTTAATTTTTTACCATCTTTTTCTTGGTCTTTTTGTGCTTTTTTCTTTTCTTCCTTGTCTTTCTTTTCTGCCTTCTTTCCTGTCTTTTCCTTTTTCTTAACTTCCAAATCAGCAGGCTTCGTCTCCTCCTGTTTCTTCGCTTTATCAACTTCCTTATCTTTTTTCTTTTCTTTTCCCTTTTTATCTTTTTTGAAAATATTCAATAAACCTGCCATATCCTATCTTATTTTAATTTAAAAACTTCCTTAATTACTTCTATTGATTTTTTGGGCATTATTAAATATTTATAAGAAAGAATATCTAAAACATTTAAATCTTTTGCCTGGATTGTTTCTATTTTAGGAATATTCCTAAAAGATAAAATAATATTTTTATCTATTTCCGGCAAAGCAATTAACCCTGACCCTTCTTTTAAAAACAACTTCTCTGCTATTTCTTTAGCGATTTTTGTCTTTGGTTCGTTAATTTTTAAATCATCTAAAACTAACAATAATTTCTCTCTAACTTTTTCAGATAAAACCATAAATAAAGCCTTTCTTCTCATTTTTTTTGGTATCCTCTTCTTAAAAACTTTTTCCGGGCTTGGACCAAAAGTCACTCCTCCTCCTTTCCAAATAGGGGACCGAATAGACCCATGCCTTGCTCGACCAGTTCCTTTTTGTCTCCAAGGTTTTCTGCCTCCTCCGCTTACCTCTCCTCTATCCTTTGTTTTAGCAATCCTTCTTCGTCTATTTGATTGCTGAGCCAAAACTACTTGATGAACTAAATCAAGATTCATTGGAACCTCAAAAATATCAGCTGGCAATTCCATCTTTTCTACTTCTTCTTTATTCTGATTGTAAACTAAAATTTCCACCATATTGAAGATTATCCTCTAATTTCTAATAATGTCCCTCTTCTGCCGGGGACCGCTCCTTTTATAGCCAAAAGATTATTTTTAACATCTACTTTTACAACTTCCAAATTTTTCACTGTTACTCTTTCTGAACCCATCCGTCCTGGCATTTTTCTTCCTTTCCAAACCCTTTGAGGAAAAGCAGAACCAACTGAACCTAAAGACCTCTCTTCATGTTTTGTTCCATGAGTCGCGGGCAAACCAGCAAATCCCCATCTCTTAACTCCTCCTTGAAAACCTTTTCCTTTAGAAATACCTGAAACTTTTACTTTATCTCCTTCTTGGAAAATAGAAACATCAATCTTATCACCGGTTGAAAAACTTATTTCTTCTCCTTCCTCTTTTCTAAACTCCTTAAGATATCTGTATGGTTTATTTCTTTGTGGTTTCTTTATTTTTTTCTCCTTTTCTATTTTTTCAAAACCAATTTGAATCGCCTCGTAACCATCTTTTTCTTTTGTTTTAATTTGAGTAACAAAACAAGGTCCTGCTTCAACTAAAGTGACAGGAATAACCTCTCCTTTCTCATTAAATATCTGCGTCATTTCTAATTTTTTACCTAATATAAACTTCATAGCAGCAGAAGTTATACAATAGAAAACCGGGTAATAACCCGGCATCCACCACGGTTATTATTCTATTCGTTAAAAACTAACTTTTTAATTTTTTGAATTTAAGCATTTATTATTAAAACTATATTTACAACTTTACCTCAATGTCTACTCCTGCCGGCAAATTCAGATTCATCAATGCATCAATTACTTCTTGTGTAGGATCTAAAACATCTATTAAGCGCTTATGGACCCTTATCTCAAATTGTTCTCTACTTTTCTTGTGAACAAAAGAAGAACGATTAACAGTATATTTCTTAATTTCTGTTGGCAAAGGTACTGGTCCTGCAACTTTTGCTCCATACCTTAAAGCTGTCTCTGTAATCTGCCGAGCGCTATTATCAATAATCTTGCTATCATAAGCTCTCAACTTTATCCTAAACCTTTGTTTAATCTCTTCTTTTTTCTTAACCTTCGACATTTCTGTTTTTTATAAAAATGTATCGAATTATAATTCGATACATTTTATTTTCTTATTTTATAATTTTAGTCACCACTCCTGCTCCAACTGTCTTTCCTCCTTCTCTAATTGCAAACCTTTGTTTTTCTTCCAAAGCAACAGGAGAAACTAACTTAATCTTCAAACTTACTGTATCGCCTGGCATTACCATTTCTGTTCCTTCTGGTAAAGTTACTTCTCCTGTTACATCAGTTGTCCGAATATAAAACTGAGGTTTATAACCATTAAAGAATGGAGTATGGCGACCACCTTCTTCTTTTGTTAAAATATACACTTCTGCTTCAAACTCTGTATGAGGAGTAACTGTCCCTGGTTTAGCCAAAACTTGTCCTCTTTTCACCTCTTCTTTTTTGAGTCCTCTTAACAAAATACCAACATTATCACCAGCTACACCTTCATCAAGAGTCTTATTAAACATTTCTATACTTACTGCCACTGTCTGTCTGGTCTCACCCAAACCAACTAACTCTAACGGATCATTTGTTTTAACTACTCCTCTCTCAATTCTTCCGGTAGCAACAGTTCCTCGTCCTTCAATTGAGAAAACATCTTCAATTGCCATTAAGAACGGTTTATCTTTATCTCTTACTGGTTCAGGAATATAATCATCTAAGGCTTTTACTAACTCTAAAATAGGTTTTGCTGCCTCATCATCAGCTGATTGAGCCTCTAATGCTTTTAAGGCAGAACCTTTAATTACTGGAACTTCATCGCCGGGAAACTCATATTTATTTAAAAGTTCTCTTATCTCAGATTCAACTAACTCAATCATTTCCGGATCATCTACCATATCTGTTTTATTTAAAAACACTACTATATAAGGAATACCTACTTGACGGGCGAGTAAAACATGTTCTCTTGTTTGAGGCATAGGACCATCTGGAGCAGAAACAACTAAAATTGCTCCATCCATTTGAGCAGCACCAGTAATCATATTCTTAATATAATCAGCATGACCAGGACAATCTATATGAGCGTAATGTCTTTTTTCTGATTCATACTCCAAGTGAGAAACAGAAATTGTTAACCCTCTTTCTCTTTCTTCTGGGGCAGCATCTATTTGATCAACCGCTTTTTCATCAACATTCATTCCTTTTAATTTTAAAACATGAAGAATAGCTGCAGTTAAAGTAGTTTTACCATGATCAACATGGCCAATAGTTCCAACATTTACATGAGGTTTTGTTCTTTCAAATTTTCCTTTTGCCATATATCTATTAATACCAAATTACAAGTCTAAAATTACAAACAAAAATTAAATTTTTGTTTATAATTTAGAACTTGCAATTTGCTAATTTAAATTTTTTATTTTCTAATTTTTTAATTTTTAATGTTAATATATTATTATTTTTCAAAAAAAATGTCAATGTCTTATTTTCTTTTTCCTTCTATTATTTCTTGAGCTATATTTTGAGGAATTTCTTGATAAGAATCAAACTCCATAGTAAATGTCCCTCTTCCTTCTGTTAATGACCTTAACCCAGTAGCATAACCAAACATTTCTGCTAAAGGAACCTTGGCATCAATAACTTTCAAATTTAATCTATCTTTAGTTTCTTCAATCCTTCCCCGTCGAGCAGACAAATCAGCAATTGTATCTCCTAAAAATTCAGCTGGCACAACCACTTCTAATTTCATAATTGGCTCAAGTAAAACCGGCTTTGCTTTCTTTGCTGCTTCTTGGAAAGCAATAGAGGCAGCAATTTTAAAAGCATTTTCCGAAGAATCAACTTCGTGAAAAGAACCATCATATAAAGTTGCTTCTATATCTATCATTGGATAACCAGCCACAATCCCTTTATCCATTGCTTCTTTTACTCCTTTTTCTACTGCTGGAATAAATTCTTTAGGAATAATACCTCCTTTAATTTCATCAACAAAATTGAAACCTGTTCCTCTTTCTCTTGGTTTAATTCTTAACCAAACATGACCATATTGTCCTCGCCCTCCTGATTGTCTAATATACTTACCTTCTGCTTCAGATTCTTGTTTAATTGTTTCTTTATAAGCAACTTGCGGACGACCCGCCTTTACATTAACCTTAAACTCTCTTCTCATTCTATCAATAAGAATATCCAAATGTAATTCTCCCATTCCTGAAATAACAGTTTCTCCTGTTTCTAAATCTTCTTTTACTCTAAAAGTCGGATCTTCCTCAGCTAATTTCTTAAGAGCGATTGCCATTTTTTCCTGATCTGCTTTTGATTCAGGTTCCACCCTAATAGAAATAACTGGTTCAGGAAAAGTAATACTTTCATAAACAACAGAACACCCTTCTTCACATAATGTATGACCTGTCTTAGTACTTTTAAGCCCTACTGTTGCTGCAATATCTCCAGCAAAAACTTCTTTTACTTCTTCTCTTTCAGCAGCATGCATTCTTAAAATTCTTCCAATTCTTTCTTTTTGGCCAGTTGTAGTATTTAAAACATAAGAACCGCTGGTTAAATGACCTGAATAAACTCGAAAATAAACTAAAGTCCCAACATAAGGATCGCTAGCAATCTTAAAAGCAAGGGCTGAAAATTTTTCATTATCATCTGGCTGTAACTCAATTTCCTCACCAGTTCGAGGATCTATTCCTTTTGCCGGCGGCATATCTTTAGGACTTGGTAAATAATCGCAAATAGCATCAAGTAAAGGTTGAACTCCTTTGTTTTTCAAAGCTGAACCACAAAAAACAGGAATTAATTTATAACTTAAAACCGCTTTTCTTAATACTCTTTTTAATTCTTCTAAGGAAATTTCTTCTTCTCCTAAATATTTTTCTAATAAACTTTCATCTTCAGCAGCAATTTTTTCAATCATCTTCTCTCGCCACTCTTTTGCCTGATCTAACATATCAGCCGGAATCTCCTCTTCTTCTACGATTTGACCAAAATCCCCATTAAATCTAAGGGCTTTCATTTTTAATAAATCAATCACTCCACTATGTTCTTCTTCTAGTCCAATCGGAATTTGAAGAGCTACAGCATTAGGAGAAAGTTTCTCTAAAATAGAATTAAAACTTCTTTCAAAAGAAGCACCCATTCTGTCCAGCTTATTAATAAAACAAATTCTTGGGACGCTATATTTATCTGCTTGCCTCCAAACTGTTTCTGACTGAGGTTCTACACCAGCAACTCCATCAAAAACAACAACTGCCCCATCTAAAACCCTTAAAGAACGCTGAACCTCGGCTGTAAAATCAATATGACCAGGAGTATCAATAATATTTATTTGATATTCGTTACTTTTCTCCCTTTCTTTATCGCTTGGAATCCAAAAACAAGTTGTTGAAGCAGAAGTAATAGTAATACCTCTCTCTTTTTCTTGTTCCATCCAGTCCATAATTGCCTGACCATCATGAACTTCCCCAATCTTGTGGGAAATACCCGTATAAAAAAGAATTCTCTCGGTAGTTGTAGTTTTCCCAGCATCAATATGAGCAATTATTCCTATATTGCGGACTTTTTCAATTGGATATTTTCTAGGCATAAATTATCATTATTTAAATTTATCACTATTAAAAATTACCAAGCAAAATGAACAAATGCCCGATTTGCTTCAGCCATTTTATGAGTATCTGTTTTCTTTTTAACCGCCCAACCAGTATTATTAGCTGCATCCATTAATTCTTCTGCCAATTTTTCTTTCATTGGTTTCCCTTTCTTCTGTTTTGCCCCAGTTATTAACCAACGCATCGCCAAAGTTAATCTTCTTTCACTTTTCACTTCCACTGGCACTTGATAAGTAGCCCCTCCTACTCTTCTTGACTTAACTTCTAACAATGGAGAAGCATTTTCAAGCGCCTTTTCAAAAACCTCTAAAGGGTCTTTACCTGTCTTTTCTTTAATAATATCAAAAGCACCATAGACAATTTTCTGAGCTATTGTCTTCTTTCCTTTTCTCATTACTTGATTAATAAATTTTGCTACTTCCACGCTATTATACATATAATCAGGAGGAACAAGATGTTTTTTTATCTTCTTTCTCCTTGCCATAGTTTTTGCTTTGCAAAAACTTTTTTATTTTTTAATATTTTCAACAAATTCTTTATTGATTGTCTTTTTGACTCCCTTTTTCCTTCTTTGTTCCATATTTACTTCGTCCTTGCTTTCTTCCTTCAACTCCAGCCGCATCTAAAACTCCTCTTACTACATGATATCTTACTCCCGGTAAGTCCTTTACCCTTCCTCCTCTTATTAAAACAACTGAATGTTCTTGAAGATTATGACCTTCTCCTGGAATATAAGCTGTTACTTCCATCCCGTTTGTCAAACGAACCCTTGCCACTTTTCTTAAAGCAGAATTAGGTTTTTTAGGTGTAGTAGTAAATACTTTAACACAAACTCCTCTTTTAAAAGGAGAAAAATATTTTGTTGGCTTATTCTTCAAAGTATTAAAACCAAAACTAAGGGCTGGCATCTTAGCCCTCTTTTTTTTCTTTTTTCTTGGTCTTTTAATTAGTTGTTGAATAGTTGGCATTGTTGTGATAAAAAATTTAATTTAGACAAAACAAAAAAAACGTTTTGTTTTTTATTTTTTTTATTTATCCTTTTATTTTTTAATAAAACCTATCAAATTAGAAATAAAAAGTCAATAAAGAATGACAAAAACAAACAAACAAACAAACAAACAAACAAACGCGATTACACTCTTCCGACAAACAAATCTCTATTGCTTCTTAACTATTTCTTTAAATCTAACTTTACGAGTTTTAGAAGCTAATATCTTATTTATTCTATACTCTTTATAAGCCCTTTTCTTTTCATCCACCCATTTCTCAAACTTTACAATATAAATTTTTAAGAAGTAAACCAAGGCTAAAGAAATAATCAAAGGTAAAAAGAAAGAATCTAAGAAAAAGTTATTTGTTAAACCAGTAGAAATAGTGGTTGCCCCTAAAACTCCTTTTTTATTAACAATAATTTTTACACTATCTGATACAGAAGGTAAATTATCAGCCGAAACATTTACTGTGTTTACAAGAACAGTTTCGCCAAAAGAAAAATTATCAGCTCCAAGCAGTTTTACCCTAAAAGTAATTTCTTTCTCTTGACTAGCGACCAAATCTCCTATATCTAAAAAAGATATATTTCCACTTACTTGCTTGCCATCAACCTCTAAAGTATTAGGCAAATAAAACATTTTAGGAGGAAGTATATCCTTTACTTTTACATTTTTTACCCCACTGCCTTCTGCTTTTACTTTAATCAAAAAGACAATTATTTCATCTGGATCTGCGCTAACTTGTTCTTTTGAATAATCAGTCCCATCAGATAAATTCTTGGCAAATTTTTCTACTTTTAAGTTTGGTGTTGAGCTTACATTAATAAAAACCGTATCTGAGGCTGAACCAGCGGACCCGGTACAAGTTATTTTATATTCTTTTTTAGAAGTTATTTCACTTGTTGATTCTGATCCAGAAACAGGTTTTGTTCCTGACCAATCACCAGATGCCTGACAAGAATCAGTTCCTGAAGAAGTCCAAGATAAGGTTACTTTTTCGCCGTAATTAACACTTACTGGACCATCGGAACCATTTGCTTTGATATCCACAAAAGGAGCGGCTGAAGTAGTAAATGTTTTATCCTCTCCATAAGCAGTCCCTGCGCTGTTTTGAGCAACTGCCCTATAATGATAAGTAGTATTTGGCTCTAAACCGTTTACCTGAATACAATATACTCCCGGACTAGACAATTCTTTTTTAGGTGTTTCTTTGCCATAGTTTGTTGTCTCTCCATACTGAAACCAAACATAAGTAGTAGAATCGCCGCCCATATCTGTTAATTCGCCGACAAAAGTTACTGAAGTGCCTTTGACAGTTGTTTTTGCCGGACAGCTTTCCGCAAAAACAATACCTGTATAAAAATAGAAAAGAAAAACAAAAAGGATTATCAGAAAGATATTAAATTTCAATACATTTTTAACTTTCATCATATAATCTTTTTAGTAAGTAACAATAGCTGGTTTAGTAATTACTGTTGGTAATTTGGGATTAACAGTAAGTTGAACAGAATCAGTATCTGAATCAGTCCCATCTTGATCATAACAAGTAAGAACAAAATTCAATGTTCCAGTACTTGTTGTGGTATAAGTTTCTGATCCAGAAACAGGTTTTGTTCCTGACCAATCACCAGATGCCTGACAATAAGAAGCATTTTGGGAGGACCAAGACAAAACTACTGTATCACCATATTGGACAACACTTTCACTTATTTTTAAATCAACACTCACTGGCAAGCATTGAGTAGTAAATGTCTTATACTCCCCATAAGTAGTTCCAGCCCTGTTTTGGGCAACCGCCCGATAACGATACTGAGTACAAGGATCTAAATTATATATATCCTGACAAAACAAACCTGTTCCATAAAAAGGCATACGGCTTGTCTCACTATAATCAGATGAGCTTGCTTTTCCGTATTGAAACCAAACATATAAATTAGGATCACCACCATCATCAGTGATCTCTCCTACTAAAGTAGCAGAATCGGTTCTTACCTGAGTGGTATCAGGACAAGTAGAAGCAGATACATAACCAAAAAGAGAAATTAATATCACTAAAAAAAATAAAGAAATTAAATTAAAATATTTATTTTTTATTATTTTTGTTTTCATTTTTTTATATTATTTTTTATATTTTTTTATATTTTACTAAAAATTTTATTTTTTTATTCAAAAGGAGAGATTGCTCTCTCCTTTTATGCTTTTACTTCGTCTGCACTGCCGGAGCGGGTAAGGTTCTGGCTGTTGGTGGAGTATATGCCGGTGGAACAGTATATACAGTAGGAGGCGAACAACACGGTGGTGGTGGTGGTGGAGAATAATATGAAGAATGATGATACCCAAAAAAGAACCATCCTCCTCCACCTCCTCCTCTACAACACGGATTCCACCACACCTGAGGAGGGGCTTTCTGAGGAAGTTGTTGAGTAGTATGTTGATAATAATAACTATCTCTCAAGCAAAGATTACCACATTCCTGAGCAACAAAGAGTCTCCACTCTCTTCCTCTACAATTAACTACAAAAGAAAATCCAACTAAGTAGCTGCCTCCTTTCCACACAACATCTCTTTTCACCCCGGAGCCATAAATCATCCAGACGAAATACGAGCCTGAAGGTAAAGTAATTTCTCTTGCTCCTTCTGCACTTTCCAAGATCGCGGTATAAAGATCATCTCCCACTCCTGGCTCTGCAACTTCCAACCTGCTTTTTATTAAATAACCATAAGAAACAAATTTAGCATGGAGATCAGAAACACTTCTTACCCCTCCTGGAATTAGCGGATCTCTCCCGACATACCGCCAGGAGAATCCATAAGAAAAAATTACCGCTATTGCTATTACTATTACCATTACAAACTGCTGTCTCTTTACCTCTTTCATCTCTTTCATCTCTTTCATCTCTTTCCTCCTTCTTCTTTTTGTTCTTTTAAAGCGCTGCCTTAATTTTAAAACAATCTCTAACTCTTGTCAATATTTAATCTTTGCTCCTACGATAATCCTTTTATAATCTTTTCCCGGTGGCCAACAACTGGTTAAAACTAAAACATTATCTTGATTATTAAAAACAGGAATTGATTCTCCTTTGTTTAAAATTTTTTTATCAAAAACTATGTAGCGATATTTGCAGTAATCATAATAAATTATAATCTCGTCACCCTTCTCCAATTCAGACAAACGACTAAAAATCCATTCATATCTTACCTTAGGCCAATTTAAAGGAGCAGAATGACCTAAAATAATTGTCTCTCCTTTTTCTCCAGGTAAAGACGATGACGGATAAAAAACCGCTCCTTCATCCAATAATTTTTCAAAATCTATTTCCTTGTTCTCTTTTTTAGGAAAAATTATTGGCACAGAGAGATTAATCTTCGGAATTTCCAACCAATCTGTTTTTTCACTAAAAACACATTTGGTTTCTTGTCTTTCTAATAATTTTCTTGTCCCTCCTCCTCCTTGTTTAGAAACAGAAAAAGTGATTTTTTGTAAAAAATCACCAACTATTTTAGTTACCACCTTATAATTAAAAAGCCAAGAAACATCTCCCCAATTAATAACTAAAAAAGCAAAGAGAAAAAAAATTACAAAATACTTAAAAAAAATCTTTTTTTGCTTATCAAGATTAAAATACATTTTAGCGGATAACAAAATCGTGAGGTATTAGTTTGATTAAATCTAAATAATCAACTAACAAGAAGGAACCTAAAATAATCATTAAAATAAAAGATTTTAAAATTAAATCTGAATGCTGAACATCTAATTTAATAAAAATAGAACAAAGAGAGATTAAAACAACAAAAATTAAAAACGCATAAGTGATAATTTGAGTAATCAGATAATAGCGGGAATTCAAGAAAGAAAAAAATTTAAAAGCAAAAGAATTATTTTTATTATCTACAATTCCTTCCTTTTTATTTTCTAAAAAAGTGTTTTGACCTAAAACCGCTGTTTTTTCTTCTCCTTTGTTATTAACTTCATTCTCATTTTTGGTTTCGTTGTTCTTCTCTTCTTTTTTTGTTTTTATTCCCAATGACTTATTGGTTTCTTGCTTACTGGAAAAACCCCGCGTCTTTATTGAAGGAAGAGTAATGATTGGAGTTGTTTGAGAAGAACCAAAAAACTGAACAACAACTATAACATCTTTGTTTTGAAAATTCCCTCTAACCACAGCAATGCCAACCTCTTTATAAAAAGGACTGAGCATATTAGCGCGATGAGAAGGAGATTGAAGCCAAGCATCGTTTACTTCTTTTGAATCAAGAAAGCCAATTGCTAAATTTTCCCCAGCAACTTTATAGTTATAACCAACTTTTCTAAGCCAGGACCAAGGAGTTAAACCTTCAGGACTCTGATGAGCAAAATAACCTTTCTTAATCATATCTTCTGCTTTTAAAAAAGCTGCTTTATCTAATAAAGGATTTTCTTTTAAAGGATTTAACCCTAAAGAAACCCTTTCCTGGTTTAATAATTGAATCAAGTCAGATTTAACAATAGCGCCAAAAAAAGAACTTTTCGGCAAATAAATAAAAAGAGGAAGAGTAAAAAGTTTTAAAACAACAATAATTATCAAAAACCAAAATAAAACATTACTCTCAAGAATTTTGGGCCGAAAATTATTTTCTTGGCAAGGAAAAAGGAATCTTTTAATTTTAGGAAAAATACTTTTTGTCATTGTTTAATTATGCTTACTTTTTCTTGAAAAATCAAGAAGCCGTTGATAAAAATTCAACGGCTCTTTTTATGCGAATCAATAATCATCACCTAGCACTTTTTTGTGCCGGTATTCCGCTTTTCTCGCGCCCTCTATCACCTCCTTTCTATAATGGCCGAGTTTAATTCCTCTTTTTTCAAAAAAATTTGTAAAAATTCTTTTACATTCCTCGATCTCCATCCTGCCTCCTATCGCTCGATAGAAGGCGAGAACCTCTGAAAAAAGGAGTTCAGGATATTTAACAATTATCCCTTCCCCTTTCAAGGGAATATTATAACTTTTAGTAAGACCAATCAAAACCTCTTCAAATCTCTCTCTTTCATTCATTTTTTTCCTCCTTCTTTTGTAAAAATTAATACAAAGAACAGACAGTACCGCCACGGGGAATCGAACCCCGATTACAAGATTGAAAATCTTGTGTCCTAACCGTTAGACGATGGCGGCAAAACTTAATTTTTTATTAACTTAAAATTTGAAAAAAATCAATATTTTGATAAAATTTATATAAATTTTAGTTATGAAAATTTTAGCCATTGACACATCCTGCGACGATACTTCTATTGCAATTGCTGATTTTTCTCAGAAAAAATCAAGCTTTTCTTTTTCTTTGCTGGCAAATATTGTTTCCTCTCAAGTAGAAATTCATAAAAAATGGGGTGGCGTTTATCCGACTTTAGCAAAAAGAGAACACCAAAAAAACCTTACTCCAGTCCTAACAAAAACTCTTAAAAAAGCAAAACTGCTTAAAAAAAGAAAAGAAATAAAAGAAATAAACGCCAAAAAAATAAAGAAAATCAAAAAATTTTTAGAAAGAGAACCTGAGTTAGCTGAAGAATTAATATTTTTTTTAAAAAACTACCAGAAACCAAAAATTGAATCTATTGCTGTTACTATTGGACCAGGATTAGATCCGTGTTTATGGACAGGAATAAACTTTAGTAAAGCAATTGCTTATTTTTGGAATTTGCCAGTCATTCCTGTTAACCATCTTCAAGGACACATTTTTTCTGCTTTTTTAGGAAGAAACATTTCTAAACTTCAGACATTAATCTCTAATCCTAATAAACTACTTCCAGCAATTTGTTTAATCGTTAGCGGCGGTCATACTCAATTAATCCTGATGGAAAAAATTGGCAAATATAAGCTCATTGGTGAAACAAGAGATGATGCTGCTGGCGAGTGTTTCGATAAAACAGCTCGTATTTTGGGATTAAGTTATCCTGGCGGTCCAGCAATCGCAATTGAAGCAAAAAAATACTGCCCTACTAAAAACTCTATAGAAATTAGTTTGCCTCGACCAATGATTAAACAAAATAATTATGATTTCAGTTTCTCTGGATTAAAAACTGCTGTTCTATATAACTTCAAAAAACAACCCTTAAAAATCAGGAAATCAAAAAAATATGTCCAAATAATGGCAAAAGAAATTCAGCAAACTATAATTGATATTTTAATAAAAAAAACAATTGAAGCTGCAAAAAACTCCCAAGCAAAATCTGTAATTATTGGCGGCGGAGTAACCGCAAACAAAGAACTTCGCCTTCAATTCAAAAAAATCCTTAAAAAAGAAAAAATAAATTTTATTCTGCCTGAAACAAAATTTTCTACTGACAACGCAGCTATGATTGCTTTAGCCGCTTGCTTTCAAAAACAAAAAACCAAAGATTATCAAAAAATAAAATCAGAGCCTAATCTTACTTTTAATCAAGAAAGTAATAATAAAAACTTCTGAAATCACAAAATTAACTTTTTATATGAAATATTTTTTTTATACCAATCATTATATTTTTTATATCTCTTTAGGTTTAACTCCTAGTATAATCTGGCTAATTTTTTATCTTAAAAAAGACATTCATCCTGAATCAAAAAAAATGATTTTAAAAATATTTCTTGGAGGGATGCTAGCTGCTATCTCGGCGGCAATAATAGAAATCATTGCCGAAAAACTGTTATCTTTAATAATAAAACCATCTTCTTTCTTGTTTATTCTTTTTTATTATTTCATAGGAGTTGCTCTTGTTGAAGAATTCTCAAAATATTTCATTGTTAAAAAAGAAGTCCTAAAGAATCCTGAATTTGATGAACCAGTAGACGCAATGATTTATATGATTACTTCTGCTTTAGGATTTGCTGCTTTAGAAAATATTTTTACAATATTTCCTGGCTTAAGAAATCTCTCTTTAATAGAAGCAACATCAATAACAACTTTTCGTTTTTTAGGAGCAACTTTTCTCCATGCTCTCTGTTCAGGAACAATAGGATACTTTCTGGCTTTATCTATCTTTAACAAGAAAAAAATTCCTTATATTTTTATAGGAATAACGCTTGCTTCTATCTTGCACGGACTTTATAACTTTTCTATAATAAATTTAAATAAAGATTTTAATTTCTCACTTTTAATAATTTTTATTTTAGTTTCTTTAGCCTTATTTATTTCTTTTGCCTTTAAAGAAGTTAAAAAAATAAAAAGTATTTGCACAATAAAAATAAATAAATAATTATGACAAAAAGTTTTTTTGAAAAACTCAAAAAAGGAATGAATATTGAAGATTTAATAGAAGAAAATGATGACTTAAAGAAATCTGATAACGAGCAAGAAGAAAAAAATCAGGAAAAAGAAAGAAAAACTGAAAAAACATCCAATAAAAAGAAAAAACAAAACAAGAAAAAAATTGAAATCAAAAAAGAAAAAACAGAAAAAAAAGATACTCCAAGAAAAAAATCTTCTTTTATAGAAAAGTTAAGCAATGAAAAAGAAAAGATAAAAGGAGAATTAGCGATTGACCTTTACCAAACAGAAAAAGAAATTGTAATTCGGGCGCCCATTGCTGGAATTAACCCAGAAGAATTAGATATTAGTATTGAAAATGATATGGTTCAGATTCAAGGAGAAAGAAGAGAGCCGGAAGAAGATTGGCAAGAATTCATTATTAAAGAATGTTTCTGGGGACCTTTTTCCCGGGAAATAATCTTACCAGAAGAAGTAGATGCTTCTCGGGCTGAAGCTTACTTTAAAAATGGAATTCTTGTAGTTAGATTGCCAAAAATTGAAAAATACAAAAAAAGAAAAATTATTATTAAAAGTGAAGAATAAATTTGTGTCCTCGGTGGGATTCGAACCCACAACCCTATAAAGGGACAACGTCCTAAGCGTTGCGCGTATACCAATTCCGCCACGAGGACTTTTTTTATTTTTACATCTTTTTTAAACAATAAACAACCCCTCTTTTGGAAAGGGGTTGTTTTTATTTATTTCTTCAATTATTTCTTTAATTTTTAAATTCCTGTTGTCGGTGGTAAATAATATTGCTGAGTCGAATCTGGAATCTGAACAGGAGTTCCTGTTATATAGCCTATCAATCTAACTAACCCTTTCGCAGCAAAAGCAACCAAAACTCCAATCAAGGCATAAAGAACAAAATCCCTTGCTTTTTTTGTTGTATCTTTATCTCCCTGAGCTGTAACAAAATAATAACCGGCAATAATAATAAAAATAGCAGCAACAATCAATAAGATAGAAAAAAGCCAGTCCAAAACATTATTAAGTAATTGCATCGTCTCAATATCAGGTGCCGGTGTGGGCGCTGTCGTCTGAGTCTGAGCCATAACAACTAACGGCACTAAGTGTAAGAACAAAGCTGCAATTTTCTTTAACAATTTCATAATCATAATTTTTAATTTTTATAATCTTGTATTCATAATAGTTTTCATAATAATAACTTCGACCTTTTTAACTATCTAATTATAAGGTGTATCTATGCCAAAGATATTTCCAAATAAAGCAATCAACCCTTTTGCTGCAATAATAATTAATAAACCTATTAATGTCCATAATATTATCTTTTTTCCAGTTTCAACCTGTTTAGGATTTGTAGCAGCTGTAACAAAATAATAACCACCTACCACAATCATCAAAGGAGCAAGGACTAAGGAAATGTTATATAAAAAATCTATTACCGCGTTTAACAATTCTGCAAAACTATTCCATTGCAATGGATTATCAATAGTAACTGAAGTTGATTGAGAAGATGGAGATGGTTGATCAGATGGTTGATCAGGTGAATCTGCTTGCGCTTGAATAAATAAAGGAAAAGCAACAATTAATAAAATTAATATTTTGATTATTTGTTTTCTCATATATTACTTTAAGAATTTATTTTTTTGAAAATCAAGCTATAATGGTAAGCGCCAGCGTCAATTTCTTTATCTAACTGAAATCCCCCTATTTTTTCTACTAAATCCTGAACTTCTTTTTTAGAAATTTTCCCTTCTATTGAAATTATTTCCTTTTCTGGAAGCCAATCAATAATCAATAATAATCCATCTTTCCTAAGAACTCTCTTTGCTTCTTTTATTATAGCACTTTTATCCTCTACTTGAAAGAGAAGATTAACAATAAAAACTAAATCAACTGAATTATCATTTAAAGTTGAACCTTTTTCTTTTTCTAAATCAGAAACTATAAGCTGCACATTGTTAATATTTTCTAATTTCAATCTTCCTTTTAAAGATGATAAGGGTTCTTGTTGAATATCTATACCATAAACAAAACCATCTTCTAATTTTTTTGCTAAAGAAACTACAAAATCTCCTCCGCCACAGCCAAAATCTGCTGCTATCATATCTGGTTTTAAATCAAGCTGATCTAATATTTTTTCTGGATGAAGGAAAACACCCATCATTTTTTAAATTATATCAAACACACATTGCTGAAGCAACTTTATCTCCTTCATCTAACCTCATTATCCTCACTCCTTGAGTTGCCCGACTAATTATTGGAATTGAAGAAATTTTCGTTCTAATAACTTGACCTTTTTGAGAAATAATAATTAAATCCTCTTCATCAGACAAGATTGAAGAGAATACTATCTTCCCTGTCTTAGATGTTATATTAGCCGTTTTTATCCCGCTTCCACCTCTTTTTTGGAGACGGTACTCTTTTAATCTTGTCCTTTTTCCATAACCATTCTCAGTAACAATCAATAAGTACATATCTTTTTTCTTTTTATCTTCCTCGTTAATAATATTCATACCTATCACCTCATCATCCTTTCTTAGAGAAATGCCTCTAATTCCAGCTGCTGTCCTTCCCATTTCTCTTATCTCTTTCTCTTTAAACCTTATAGATTGACCATTTCTTGTTACTAAAATAACCTCACCCTTTCCATCACTCTTTTCTGCTTTTTGCAGAAGATCTCCTTTCTTTAGTTTAATAGCAATTAGTCCTGACCTTCTCACATTTTTAAATTCTTCTAATTTTACTTTTTTTACTAATCCCTGTCTTGTTGCCATCAAAATTTCTTTTATTCCTTTGTCAAAATCTACTTTCTTGTTAATAGTCAACATTGATAAAATTTTTTCGCTTGAAGAAATTTCTAAGAAATTCATTATCCCTCTTCCTCTAGCCACTCGTGTTCCTTCTGGAATTTCATATACCAAGGACTTGAAAACTTTACCTGAATCAGTAAAGAAAAATATCTCATCATGGGTTTGAGCCAAAAGGAAATGTTCTACTACATCGTCTTGTAAGGTTTTCATTCCTAATATCCCCTTCCCTCCTCTTTTCTGAATTTTATAAGTAGATGGATTGATTCTTTTAATATATCCACCTTGAGTCAAAGTAATAATTGTTTCTTCTTGAGGGATCAAATCTTCTTCTGCTATTTCACCAACTTTTTGAAGATAAACCTTCGTTTTCCTTTCATCACCAAAATTTTCCTCTATTTCTTGTATCTCTTTTTTAAACACTTCCCTTATCTTTTTGGGGCTCTTTAAGATTGCGGTCAATTCTTTAATTTTCTTTTTCATTGCCAACAATTCATCTTCAATCTTCTTTCTTTCTAACTTTGCCAAAGAAGCAAGTTTTGTTTCTAAAATAGCGTTTGCTTGAATTTCTGTTAAATTAATTTTTTTCATTAAATTTCTCTTTGCTTCTTCTCTGTCTTTTGAGGATTTAATAATCTTTATAACTAAATCTATCTTCCCCAAACACTTATGCAATCCTTCTAAAATATGGGCTCTTTCCTTTGCTCTTTCTAAATCATATTTTGTTCGCCTTGTAATTACTTCAATGCGATGAGCAATAAAATAATTTAAAATTTCAACCAAAGAAAGCAGCTTAGGCTGAATCCCATCAACCAAAGCAATCATATTAAGATGATATGTTCTTTGGAGATCAGTAAACTTATATAATCTATTTAAAATTTTTTGAGGATAAGCATCTCTCTGAAGATCAATGACTATTCTCAACCCCTCTTTATCTGACTCATCTCTAATATCTCTTACTCCCTGAATTTTCTTTTCTTGAACCAACTTAGCCAATTGCTGAATCAAATTTGTTTTTTGAACTTGAAATGGAATTTCACTAATAATAATTTTTGTTTTTCCTTTTTCCTCCCTTATCTCTGCCTTTCCTCTAACAACTATCGGTCCTTTGCCTTGAGAATAAGCAGAAATTATATCTTTTTTGCCATAAATAATTCCTCCAGTCGGAAAATCAGGACCTTTTATAAACTGGAACAAATCTTCTACGCTTGCTTCTGGATTGTCAACTAAATAAACAAGCGCTTGGCAAACCTCTTTAATATTATGAGGAGGAATATTAGTCGCCATTCCAACGGCTATACCTAAAGAACCATTTAAAAGAAGCTGAGGAATTGGTGAAGGCAGAACCACTGGCTCTTTTCTCGTCCCATCATAATTATCGCGAAAATCAACTGTCTCTTTATTAATATCTTTTAACATTTCCTCGCCAATCTCTGACAGCCGACATTCTGTATATCTTTGAGCAGCCGGTGGATCTCCGTCTATTGAACCAAAATTTCCTTGTCCTTGGATTAAAGGATAGCGCAAAGAAAAATCTTGAGCCATTCTTACTAAAGCATCATAAACAGCTGCATCGCCATGTGGATGATATTTACCAAGAACCTCACCTGTCACTGCTGCTGACTTCCTAAATTTTGCTCCATGAGTTAAACCCAAACCGTACATAGCATATAAAATTCTTCTCTGAACCGGTTTTAATCCATCTCGAACATCAGGTAAAGCCCGAGAAACAATTACTGACATCGCATAATCAATATAGGACTCTTTCATTTCTTCGGTAATCTCCCTAGGTATTACTTCTCCAATTTTTAATTTTGATTTTTCTTCTTTTGAAACCATATTTTTAATTTTTATTTATTTTCTTCATTTTTTATATTTTTACTTGTATTCTCAGTATCTGTCCCTAAAGACGATTCAAGAAAATCTTCCTTATTTGGCGTATCAGTTGTCAATATCTCATATATTTTTTTCATCTCCTCTTCTGAAAACGGAAAAGAAACTTTTCTTTCCTGGTACTCTTCTTCTAAATTTATAGAAGGAAATTTAATTTTTTCAAAAGTATTACCATTTAACACTTCTTTCACTTCTCTTTTAAAAAGAACCCACCATAAATAAAGCAACATCGCTCCAATTATAGTTATCGTTATCCATAAAATTAATTTCCTTTCCTTTTCTGGTCTTTGTTGAATTTTTTTTAAAAAATTCATTCTTCTAAAACAATTATTTTTGCTTCATCATTAGAAATATCCTTTTTCTTAAGTGAAATTTTCGGCAAGGGTGAAATTGATTTCAAACCTAAAATTTTTAAAAATGATTCCAATTTCTCCAATTTATTTTTTATTTTAGAAGATTGATAATACATTGGAATAATAACCTTTGGCTCTATTTGAGACATTACCTTAACCGCCTCCTTTGGATCAAACGACTCGCCTCCTCCAACAGGAAGCATCAAAATATCTACTTCTCCTATTTCTTCTACTTGTTCTGGACTTAATTCCTTTTGACCAGTTCTTCCTAAATGACATATCTTAATTTCCTCACTCTCTATCAGAGAAATTAACGAATATTGACCACTCTTCGTTTTTGTTTGAATTGTCTGAACAAAAACACCTTTTAAATCATACTCTCCTTGCTGAAAAATAACAAATCCTCTTTCCTCTAAATCCTTTATTTCTTTATCTTCTTCAGAAATAGTGCTTAACAAAAAAATATCCGCTTCTAACTTCGGACCCCGAAAACCTTTTTCCTTATCTAAAGGGTCTATTAAAATAGTTACTGCTTTCTTATTTTGTTGACTATTTATTTTAAAGCAAGTTTGCCCATACCACTGAATATTCATAAAAATCTTATATTAAAGATAATAATTTAAAAAAAGAATTTATAAATTTTATCATAATCAATTCTTTCTTCAACTATTAATTTTTTAGTGCCCCTGGAGGGAATCGAACCCCCATCCCAGGCTTAGAAGGCCCGTGTTCTATCCGTTGAACTACAGGGGCAAAACTATTTTTGCTCTTCCTCTTTTTTCAATTGAAAAATATCTTTATACTGTTTTTTATCTATTTTTTTAATCTTATCTTCATCATCCCGCCAGTGTTTAATTACTTCTTTATAATTAAACCTATCCAAAACTAAAGATTCATTCACTGGCTCCAGCTCAATTCCTTTTATCATTTTATTATATTTATAATAACAAATTAAAGCAATAATTATTGTCAAAAAAATAATCACCAAACAATCCTTAAAAAAATTCTTAGCAATAATCAAGATAGATTTTCTAATCATTTTCCTTATTCTTTCTGTGTTATTCATTCTTATCTTCATAAGCATTAAAGAAATTATATTATTTTACAAAAACCTTTAACACCACAACCGCTTTAATTAAATTATTCTTTGATAAATTCGTCTTTTCTTCTTTTTTGTTTAATTTTTCTTTTTCTACTGAGTTAATTGTAATCTGTTGAACCTTCATCAAAAATGGACTATATTCTATTTTTCCAAGAAATTTTAAAAAACTAATATAATCACCAAGCAAATTCATTTGAAACCCTATTGATTTCCATAAATCTTCTTTATCCGATTTTAAACTAACAGAATTAACCTCAAGGAGGAGATTATTTTCTTTTGCTGTTTCTTCCCAAAATTGAATTAAATTAATTGGCGCTTGACTATCAGTAAAAAGAGAATCTATTTTCTCCATATCTTCTTTTATCTTTTCTTTATCTTGATAGCATTTTAAATTCTCAATAATTTTTTCTTTCTTCTTTATTGAAATAATTTTTGAAGATTTTTGTTGAACTCCTAAAAATAACGGATACACTACTCCTACGACCAAAAGAAGTAAAATAAAAAAAGGAAGAATATAGTAAATAAAAACATTTTTCTTCTCACTTAAACCCATAATATGGAATTATTTATACTTTAAAATTACAAAAAAGTTAATATCTCTTGGCTTTACCCAATTAGAAGGAGGAAAATAGATATCTTTAAAACATTCACTCTTTTGAAGATTTTCTCTAAAATTAAACAATTTATCTCTATCAGAAGCAAAACCAGAGACAGAAATCTCTAATTTTCCTTTTTCTTTCTGATCATTTCCTCTTTTGTTGCCTTCTTTATTAATAGAAGAAAGAGATATACTTCTAACAAACACACCTTCAGGAATGACCTCTGCAAAATCCTCTAACACTTGGTTGAAATAAACTTTCTGTTGATAAAAAGAATTAAGTTTTTTTAAACTCTCATTCATTAATTTTATTTTATTTTCAAGAGAAACAATACTTTCTTGTCCATCTCTATCTTGAAAATCAATTTTTTTTTGTTCTTCTTTTATTTGGTAATAAAAATAAACATTAAATAATAAAAGTAAAAATATCAAACATATTATAAAAAAACCTAACAAAAACCAAAAAACTAAAATTATTCGCTTCTTCTTTTCTCTTAAAAGATATTCTTTCTCTTTTGGAGGCAAAAGATTTATCATAAAACATCTTCCTCTGGTTTAACTCCTCGTAAAGCTAAACCAAGAGCAGTTACATAACCAAGTGATTCCTCATATGAAATTTGAGGAATTTCTTTTAAAGGTTGAGGCAAAATATTAATCCAAGGGTTACCTAATTCCGTTAAAATGCCTAATTCTAAAGAAAGATAAGTAGTTAACCCTTTTAAATTCGCTCCCCGTCCACAAAGAATAACTTTTTTTATTTCTTTTTCTTTTGGTAAAGGTCCAATTTGGTTAATATGAGTTTGATAATATAGAAAGTATTTCTTTATCTCCTTAACTAAATCTGATAAAATCTCTTCTGTCGCCTGAAAAATCTTCTTAAGTTTTTGACTCCTCTTATGTTTCCCGCTTAAATCAAGCCCATATTTTCTTTTTAATTTTTCTGCTTCTTTTAAATCTATTTTTAGTAATTCGGCTATTCTTTCAGTAATACTATGGGAAGAAAGAGGAATTGAAGAAGTAAAACAAATTGAGTAACCAGAAAAAAGAATAAAACTTGTTGTACTCCTGCCAAAATCTATTATAAAAATCGGAAAAGGACTAACTTCATTTCTTATCAAAGCCCGAACAATAGATTGCGATTCAACCTCCATTGCCTGAACAACTAAACCAGCTCCTTTAAAACATTCAAGATAATCATCTATAATATCTCTTGGAAAAGCAGAAATCAAAATATCTTGTGTTTTCTCTTCCTGTCTAAAATGACTCTTACTATTAGCAAAAAAACGATTTTTATCTTCTGGCAAAATCTGAAAATCAAGATAAACATCATTTATTGCAAAAGGAATATAATTTTCTGCCTCAAACAAAACTGCTGTTTCTAATTCTTTCTTGCTCATTTTTGGCATTCTAATAATCTGAAAAAATGATTTTCTTTCTGGTAAAGAAACAATAACATTATTTTCTTTTAATTTTTCGCCTTTGACATTCTGGATTGCTTTTTTAATTTCTTTAATAAAAATATCTTTATCTCTTACTTTTCCTTCTTCTATAACACCTGGTTCTAAACTTGTTTTACCCCAAGAAGATAAGGTATAAAAATTCTTTTTTCTTTTGAGTTTTGCTATCTTCAAAGATAAATCAGAAACATCTATCCCAAAAGATTCAGGTTCTATTTTTAGAAAATCAAACATATATTTCTACTTCTCTATCTTTAAAAATTATAACATAAAAATTAAAAACTACTTAATTTTTTCTTTTCTTTTTTTATTTTTCTATCCTCTTTATTCATCTTTTATTACTTTATTATACTTAAAAGAAAAAAATTAAAAAGAAACCTTTCTTTTCTTTTCTTCTCTTCTCTTTTCTTATTATCTTATCTTTTCCTCCCCCTCCTTTGGAGGGGGAGGATTAAGGAGGGGAAGTTTTATTCCCCATCCCCCTCCTCACCTCCCCCTTCCCTTTGGGAAGGGGGAGGATTGAAATAAAAAAAGAAGAGGGACGATTAAGGAGGGGGTATTTTGAATTTTAAATTTTGATCATTTGAATTTATTTAGGATTTAGAATTTTGGATTAAGGCAAGAATAATTATCTATTGACTTTCACGCCACTTCAAAATTTTAAAATCGCTTTCAGCATAAGGAACAAAAGGCGGCGGATTATAAATTAAATTTGAGTCAACATAATTTTCTCTCTTTAAATAACCTGAAACAACAAAACTTCCTGAACTCCACTTAGTTCCCACTCTTCCATTGCTTACTATTGCTCCAGTAATTTCCAATTTATCTTTGATATTCCAATAGTAAAGATTTCTACCAAAATGTCCTTTTTGAGCAATAAATATTCCTTGAAGAATCATATTATTAGGCGAATCAGGAGAAATTAAAATATTCTTTTCAGCAATAAGAGCTAAACCGTCTGAACCATCTTGATTAACATATTCTATATTCCCTGGCAAAATTATTGTTGTCTCTTTATTAGAGTTAATTAAGTTTGCGGAAGCAATTGTAATTTTCCCTTTAATCTTTCCTTCTATCCAAAGATTATCTTCAACAAAAACAACCGGACAAGAAGCAGAAATATTAAAAGTAGCATAATAATACTCTTTACTTATCCGAAAATAATCATAATGCCATCCTTCTTCCGAACTATAAGCAAAATCTTTTTTAAGACGAGTAATAATTCTCACCTCAATAGTCCCATCTTGATTAGATATTAAATGATATCCTTTTCCTTGAGGATTAACTTCTTTAGCCGGCGGCAAATAAAGAGATTGTAACTGAGCTTTATCTTTAATTTGAGCTAAATCTATAGTAATGCTATCAAAATCAAAAGGAGTTGCTGGAAATTGAAAAAGATTTTTATTGCCATTTGCTGTTGTGAAAACTCCTGGACAAAAACAAGTTGATCCTTCAAACCAACAACCAGCGCTAATAGGGCAAGGATTACAACCAAAACTAGAAGTGCAAACCCATTTATCTTTAGCCGAAGTAACAAGTGATTTATTTTCCCCATCCATTCTTATTCCTCCGTTTGAATGATAAAGTCCTCTAATTTCTCTATCAACTCCTGCCCAAACATTATCATTAAGCAAATAAGCATACTTAGCAACAGAGCTCCGAGCATATAAAACATTTATTTTTCTCTTAACATCTGGTTCATTATTGGTCCAACCAGTAGATGTAACATCTCTACTTATTATCTCTCCACAATAATTTTCTGTCTTTTTTTCTAAGGAAAACTTACCTAATAACTGCCCCGAAGGAGAATAGTAATCTTTAGAAAGATTGCAAGAATCTCCCAATCCATGATTAAGACACCAGCGATAGTAATTCAAACCTGCCTCAGCAATTTCTAAAGACTCTTTCCAAGCTACTCTCTTTTTTGCCTTCTTTAATTCAGTTAAAGTAACATTTAGAATAGCATTTAAAATAATTAAAAAAATTAAACCAAAAACTAAAGAAAGGCTAATTATAATTGAACCTTTTTCTTCTTTTTCTATTTTTTTATTAAATCTTTTTTCAAATGTATCTAAAATCATCTTTTAAAAATTATCTTTTAAATTTCTCGGCTGAACAAACGAATTCAAATCAAATGATTGAGGAGAACGATCAGGATCAACATCAATTTTTAAATGAATTTTTATTAGTTTTGTGTCTGATAATCTAGCTGGATACTCTTCTATTTTATTTCCAGAAGAATCATAATATTCAAAAATAGGAGAATCGTTTCTAACATAAGAACTTAAAATGTAAAATTTCTCTTGATCAGATGGATATTCCACTGGCGAGGAAGTCGGTTCAATCACTCCTTTCTTCAGTTTATTATCATCTTCTGGATTCTTTTCTGTCCAAATTAACTCAACTTTCAATTTCATTGAATGATGAGGATTAATCCAATTGCAATAGGGATCAACTTGCGTACTAGCATCAGCCACAATATTTATATTACCATCCGCTGCTTGATCAGTAATATCAAATGTTAACAAACCTTGCCAAGTAGCTGGACAATCAGAACATCCTCCTTTACAAATATTACCTATCTTTTCTCCATCTACAAAAATTTCAGCATACTCCCGGGACCAACCAAAATCTCCTTCAACTGAAACTTTTAATTGAGCGCTTTCTAAAGTCCCGTTCAAAAAATTAGAAAAATTTACACTACAAGATCCTCCTTTCAAATAACTCACACACTCTTTAGTTTTTGATTTAATCTCTGTCCCTCCTAAAAAATACCTCACCCTTTCTACTTGTCCATCCTTATCAATGTCGCTGTAAAAAATAATTTCATTATCATCGGCTTCCTCAATAGGATAAGAACCGTCATCTCCTTGAGATATTTCTCTTATTTCTCTTACCATAGTACTAATTCCTCTTTCTGCTTCTTCTATTGCGTGGGCTTGTTGAGAATTATATCTATAATCTTTAAAAAGAGAAAAAATACCATTTGAAAGAGCAATAAGAATTAAGGAAAAAATCACAATCACTACAAGCGTTTCTACTAAAGTAAAACCATTTTTCTTTTTTTTGTTATTAAATTTCTTTTTATTTAAATAATTTTTTAACATTTTCATTATTTTTTAATCTGTAATTGCTGACCACTTTGGTAATAGCTTAATTATTATTATCCCTATCCCCCTCCTTACCTCCCCCTTCCCTCTGGGAAGGGGGAGGATTGAAAAATAAAGAGGAGGATGATTAAGGAGAGGGAGATTCCCTGCTCTCCCTGCTCTCCCTGCTCTCCCTGCTCTCCCTGCTCTCCCTGCTCTCCCTGCTCTCCCTCTTCCTCCCCCTCCTCTGGAGGGGGAGGATTAAGGTGGGGGAGGTTCTACTTTTTTATTTCGTCACCAAACTAATTAGATAGCGCATCTAAACAATTAATGTCTATTCTGTCCTTGTCAATAATATAACAGCACTTTTATCTCCAGAAACAGATACGGTTTGGTTTTTAGATTCATAACCAACCATTTGAACATCTAACGAATAATTCCCTTCTTTTAAAGGAATAAAGTATGTCTGTCCTTTCTCGTCTGTTTCTTGGGTTTTATCATAATCTAAATCTGAATTATATAATCTAACATTTGCTCCAAAAATTGGCTCTCCACTATCTGCATCTTCCACTTTTATTAAAAGAGAATTTTGAGAACTAATATATAAAGAAACTGACAAATTTGTATCAGGAGACAAACTAATAGGTTGAGGAGAAGGATCTGTAGATTCCAAATCTAAGTCACTGTCTGGATTTAAAGAAAAAGTATAATTATCCCATTCTAAATTAGTAATATTAACTTCACCATCTGAATCAGAAATAAAATCCTGATTAAACTTATAAATTGGTTGATCAGATGTATCTGTGCCAATTATTTTTTCTCCTTTAAGATTAAAACTTATATCTCCTATCGGCATAGATTGATTATTAACCCAGGAAACTTGCCAATCATAAAGCTTTGGACTAACACCTTCGTCTGAAGTATAAAAACTTGCCTTCACCTTTAACTTTGAATAAACACTAACATCCAAATTGCTAATATCTATAGGTGAAGAATTGAAACCAAACGAATTGCCAGGCAAATCTATATCTGGAATCAACTTCCATTGATCATCAGTATAATATAAAACCTGATAAGTAATTTGCGTATTAGTTGGTTGACTATCATCAAAAGAAAATTCCTGCCATTTTACTAATCCTTCTGGTTCAATTGGAATTGAAATAAGAAGTCCTGAATTACTACTATCTTCTAAAACAACAGTTCCATTCTCTAATATAAGATTAGAAATAGCAGATATTTTTTCTTGATCAGAAAAAGAATCAGAAAAATTATCTAACCCTTGAGAAGAAAGAGTTTTCACGAAAAAAGAACTAACTTTATCTATTGAAAAACTAATTTCAGTTAATTTTCCTGTTAAAATTATAGGATTTGGCTTTTCGGGATTTGCTATTTCATCTATACCATAAGTTTCTTCACTGGTATATCCATCCTTAAAAACAACTATTTTATAGGTTCCCGGCGCTAAAGAAAAATAATGTTTTCCACTGTCAGGGGTTGCTGTTTTAATTACTTCTCCGGTTTGAGGATTTATAACTTGAATAAAAGGAGAAGAAACCATTTTACCCGAAGCATCAAAAACAGAAACATAAAGTATTCCTCCAGTATCGGAACATTCTTGAGCCAAATTTTCCGGCGCAATATCAGTAGCAAGAACCGTTTCTCCCTTTGTTATCCCTGACCAAGAAACCTTGACCTCTACTCTTTTATAATCATTAGGACAATCATCTTCTGGACTGGCTATTCCATCAGCTGGATCAATCACATAATCTACCCTTTCTTGGATAGTATAAACTACTCCATTTAAAACTTCTGTCTTGGAAGAATCTAAAACTCCATCCGGAAAACCTCCCTTTATCCCAATAGAATTATAAGGTAAATTTCTTATCCTCTCTAATTCTCCTTCAGCAATAGCTGTAGCAGTCACTTTGTTTTTATTAAAACCAACTAATTTTAAAGAAAATTGATAAGACAAAAAAAGAGCTAAAAAAATAACCAAAGTTAAAAAAGAACCTATTAAAACTTCAATTAAAGTAAAACCTTTATTTTTTGTTTTAATATCCAAACATCTAAACGTCATTATCAATAAATATATTTATTATATATTTTTGGGAAGAGTTTTAAAATATTTAATATTTATTTTCTCTCATCCCTCCTCTCTTCTTCTTTATTTTTTCCTTCTCTCTTTACTCTCTCCTCCCCCTCCTTTTACTTTCTTCTCCTCCCCTCCTCTAGAGAGAGAGGATTAAGGAGGGGGAGGTTTTTTATTTCCTATCCCCCTCCTTACCTCCCCCTTCCTTTTGGGAAGGGGGAGGATGGAAAAATAAAGAGGAAGATTTATCCTCTCTTTACCTTCCTCCCCCTCCTTTGGAGGGAACTCTCTTTTTATCCTCCCCCTCCTTTGGAGGGGGAGGATTAAGGAGGGGGAGGAGAGGGGAAAGAAAAAGAAAAAGAGGAAGAATCAAGGAGGGGGCGATCCCTTCTCTTCTTTTTTTATCGGAAAAAGAAAATTCTAAAACCCTTGAACAATACCATAAATTGGTTGAATAATAGAAATTGCAAAAAATCCAACTGCCGCTCCAACAATCAACATTAAAAACGGTTCAATAATTGAAGAAAGATTTTTAGTAATATTATCAACTTCTTCTTCATAAAAATTGGCCAGGTGCTCCAAAATTTCTGCAGTTTCTCCTGTTTCTTCTCCAACTTTTATCATTTGGATTACCAAAGAAGGGTAAATATCTTTATAATTCCCCAAAATATCTGACAATTTGGTTCCTTTTTTAATTTCTTGAGAAGATTTTAATAAAGCCTGACGATAATAAACATTGCCTAATGTATTAGCAGTAATTTTTAATGACCTATCAATAGAAACACCTGCTTTTATTAAAGAACTAATTGTTCTTGCTGTCCTAGCTGAATTTGTTTTTTGAATAATAGAAGAAACAAGAGGTATCTTCAAAAAAATTTTATCTTTAATTTTCCTACCTTGTTCTGTTTTTAAAAACCCTCTTAAAAGAAAAAAAGAAAAAATGAAAAAACTAATAACTAAAAACCAATACTTAGCCATAAAATTACCACTGGCAATAATAATTCTGGTAGTAAGAGGTAAATTAATTTTTAAATCAGAAAAAACTTGCGATAACTTTGGAATAACCATTATCATCATTAAAATTCCAATAATAACCATTGCTGTTATTACTACTAAAGGATACATCATTGCTCCCCTAACCCGAGAAACAAGTCGGTGGTCTTTTTCCATCTGTTTTGCCAAAACAGACAAAACTTCTTCTAAAGAACCCGATTCTTCTCCAACTTTTATCATATTTATAAATAAATCATTAAAAACATTTGGATAAAGAGCCAAAGCCTGGGAAAGGTTTTTTCCCTTAACAATTTCCTCTTTAAGATTAAAAATTATTTTTTTAAAATATTTATTTTTTGTTTGTTCAGCTAAAACATCTAATGCTCGAGGAAGAGAAACGCCGGCGCTAACCATTACTTTTAAATTCCGAGTAAACATTACTTTATCTGTTAAGGAAATCTTTGAAAGAAAAGGAATGACAATTCCTTTTTTAACAGAAGAAGCGCTCTTTACTTTTGCTGAAATCAATATATATCCTTCCTCTCTAAGTTCTTTTGCTAAATTATGCTTATTTTCTGCCTCTTTATAACCAGAAATCGTCTCTCCTTTTAAATTTTTAGCAATATAAAAATAATTAGGCATAAATTTATTAAATTAATATTGCTTAACCGCTATTCCATATTTTCTTGCTTCTTCAGCGTAAAATTTCTGAATTTGGGCGGAAGAAAGAGCTCCTTTATAAATACGAACATTATCAATAGACCCTTTAAAAGAAAAACTAGTATTACCGCTCCATCCACAACCATATGGATAAAGTGTCCCAATAGATAAAGGTCTATTAGCATCTCCTCTGCTAGGATTCCAATTATTAATATTATGTGTACTATTTTTAACTAATTCTCCATTAAAGTATATTTTAACATTTTTATTGCTTCCAGTTAAAACAATGACTATATTATTCCATTTATCAACAAAAAGCGCTTTACCACTATTAACAGACCAGCCAGTAGATCCAACTAAATATACAGTTATTGTTTTGTTTGATTTATAGACAATTCTATAATTATACTGGCCGCTCCCATTCCATGGTTTTGAAATTAAATCTCCATTCGACTCTCCAGAAAACGGTTTTACCCAAAGAGAAATTGTAAAATCACCACCTCTATATTCGAAATCACTAAAACTATTAGAATAAGGGATATAAACCATATCATTTACTCCATCAAATCTTAATGAATATTTATTTTTGTTCGGAGTATCAGTATTATAAATAGCCCCACAAATAGTTCCGTTATGTCCATAACCACTAGAATCTTTAGCAATAGTACCACTTCCTTCATCAAATTCCCATTCTCCAATTAATTGATCACCAATAGAATGTTTAACTTCTGCTTCAAATTGTAAACCTGCTGCTCTTTTTGCTTTTTCTCTTGCTCCTTTGAGAGAAACCATTACTATACTTGATAATAATCCTATTATTGCTATTACTACTAACAACTCTATTAAAGTAAAGGCCTTTGGTGATAGTGATGATTTTATTGGAAATAGTGTTTTTATTTTTTCTTTTTGAAAGTTTATTATCTTTTTTAATTCTTTTATCCTTTGTTGCATAATTCTGTTGATTGCTGTTCTATTTTAATCCCCATCCCCCTCCTTTTTCCTCCCCTTTTCTCTTTTCCTCTCCTCCCCCTCCTTTGGAGGGGGAGGATTAAGGAGGGGGTGGTTTTTATTCCCCATCCCCCTCCTCACCTCCCCCTTCCCAAAGGGAAGGGGGAGGATTTGAATAAAAAGGAAGGGGAGGATTAGATGAGATGTTTTTTCTTTCCAAAAGGGAAAGAAGAGAGGAAGGGAGAGAAGAGGAGTTTTTTCTTCTTAAAAGAATAATAAAAAATTAAAAAGATTCTATCAAGGAGAGGAGGATTGAAGAGATATTTTTTCCTTTTTTCTTTTCATTTTGTCGCCGAACTGATTGGATAGTGCAAATAAACTATATATTCATTCTTTTTCCAATATAATCAGTAAAATCTGCCAACCGAGATGAATAACCATATTCATTATCATACCAAGCTAAAACTTTAACAAGATTATCCTTAACCATAGTTTCGTTTAAATCTAAAATTGAAGAATATTCTTCTCCTTTAAAATCAGTAGAAACTAAAGGATCCTCTTCTACTCTAAATATCCCCTGAAAATTACTTTCTTTTGCCGCTTTTTTAAAAACTTCGTTAACTTCTTCTTTTGAAGTACTTCTTTCTACTTCAACAATTAAATCTAACAAAGAAACAGTTGGACTTGGCACTCTAACTGCTATCCCATCTAATTTACCATTAACCTCAGGAATTACTTTGCCAATTGCTTTCGCCGCTCCTGTGGTTGTGGGGATAATATTTAAAGCAGCTGCTCTTGCTCTTCGCAAATCTTTATGAGGTAAATCCAAAATACGCTGGTCATTAGTATAACTATGAACTGTTGTCATAAATCCTTTTACTATCCCGAAATTATCATTTATAATTTTAACGATTGGCGCTAAACAATTAGTTGTACAAGAACCCATATCAACAATTTTATCCTGATTAGAATTAAACTTGTCTGCATTAACACCTAAAACAAAACTTGGTATTTCTTCTGATTTTGCCGGAGCAGATATTATAACTTTTTTTGCTCCTGCTTTTAAATGTTTACTTGCTCCTTCTAAATCTCTAAAATGTCCTGTACACTCCACTACTATATCTACTCCTAATTCCTTCCAAGGCAGTTTTTCAGGATCCATTTCTGCAAAAACAGGAATTTTTTTTCCTTCTATATAAATATTTTTTTCATCAAAATCTATTTCTTTCTCATACTTACCGTAAACAGAATCGTATTTTAAAAGATGAACAAGAGTTTTATTATCAGTTAAATCATTAATAGCGACTACTTCCAAGTTAGGATATCTTTCTATTATTTTTCTAAATACTGGTCGGCCAATCCGACCCAAGCCATTAATCGCTACTTTTATAGCCATATTTTTAGTTAATTTTTAATTTTATAATTTAAAGTTACTCTTTAATTCCTAATAACCGGCAAATTTTTTCTTTATCAAAACCAATAATAATTTCTCCATCAATATCAACCACTGGCACACCCATTTGACCTGATTTTTCCCTCATCTCTTTTTGCGCTTCTTTATCTTCTAAAATATTAACATCTTCAAATTCAATATTATGTTCTTTTAAAAATTCTTTTAAAGTAAAACAATAAGGACAAGTTGGTGTGGAGTAAATTTTTATTTTTGGCATACACTCTTTTTTATTTTTTTATTATCTATATTATTTTTTTCTAATTACCACAACCTCCACTACCAGAAGAGCCTGACGAATAATCCTTTGAAAAGCCAATGTCTGCTTGAGCGGTTGTCAATTGTTGATCACAAACACCCGGCTCCTGAGAAAAACCGCAACACAACAACTCTTTTACTGCTTCGGCGCTTCTTCCTCCAAAATTAAATTCACTTTCTTTATTTCCATTAAGTATTAAAGTGGGAGAACCTGTGATTCCATATTTTTTTTCTAAAGAAAAATCCTCTTTTGCATACTTCAATCCCCTATTCGCATCACTCATACATTCATCTAATTGAGATAAATTAATACCTACTTTTTGCAAGCAATTTGAACTTTCGCCTTTTTGAATATAACAAGAAACATAATCCCAATATTTATCTCCTTGCTCCTCTCTAATACAAATTTGTCTTAAATTTTCTTGAGCCTCTTTATCACCATGCATTGAAGTAATTTTCCCATTGACTATTTCTCCTAAATATCTTACTTTTACATCTTTTATTAAAGAAGGAATTTTTTTATTAATTTCACTTAAAATTCTCTGCATTTGCAAACCAAAAGGACAATTGCTTACCACAAAAGCTTGTAATAAAGGAGTATCTAATTTCTTAATTGCTTGGCAGGATTCTTTTGAGTTTTTCTTATTATTAGTAGAATTATTATCAGAATTATTTTGATTACTTGCTAAATTTTCTTCTATATTAAAACGTTCAGGATAAAAATACTTACCATCTAAAGTAACATAACTTGTAAGATTGGTCCCCCCTAAACTAACCGTTACCTTATACAAACCTTTATCTACAGAATCTTTTTCTACATTTACTAAAGAAACTTTTAACCTTCCTTTAAGAAGGATGTTATTAATAAAATTAACCGTTCTTTCACCTATTTCTTGAGGAGGCAAAACATTCTTTTTCTCTTTTTTATAAAAAAACCAACCAGCTGTTGCTAATCCTCCTAAAACAAAAATTAAAAGTAAAAGTAAAACTATTTTTCTTTTCTTTTTTTTAGTTAAAAATTTAGCATTGTTTTCTTTCTCTATTTTTGAATTTGACTCTGAAGATATATTTTCTTTAAACATATATAATTTCTATTTTTTAATTTATAATTGCCAACCAATTTTGATTATTTTAATCCCCATCCCCCTCCTTTTTCCTCCCCCTTCCCAAAGGGAAGGGGGAGGA
>CAZPFE010000002.1:0-23485 GCA_964585805.1 uncultured Candidatus Saccharibacteria bacterium
AAGAGGAAAGAGGAAAGAGGAAAGAGGAAAGAGGAAAGAGGAAAGAGGAAAGAGGAAAGAGGTTTCTCCTCTTCAAAGGAGGGGAAGGTGGGAAAGAGAGAAGAGAAGAGAAATTTTCTTCCTTCAAAGGAGAGAAAAAACAGAGATAGAAATGGAAAGAATATAGGAGGGGATACTAGAAGAGTGAAAATATAGGAGAAAAAGTAGAGGGAAAAAATTAATAACTTAATAACTATTACTTTTATTTTTATGTTTTCCTTAAAAGAAGTAAAAGCCAATCCTTATATTACTGAATTTATCCAGCAAACAGAAAAGGTTTTAGCCTCTCTTTCTTATACTGATCACGGTTTTAGGCACGCTGATTTAGTAGCAAGAAGAGCAAGAAGAATTGCTCAGGAAATTGGTTTAAATAAAAAAGACGAAGAGATGGCTTCTATAGCTGGTTATTGTCATGATATTGGCAATTTTTTAAGCAGAAGTTTTCATAATTATCTCGGTGCTTTACTTTTTTATCAAACATTTTCTAAAACAGAAGGCGCCTTTGATGTTAAAGAAATGACCACTATTATTCAAGCTATTTCTAATCATGATAAAAGGGTTGAAGATATGAGCTTTGTAAATCCAATTTCAGCAATAGTAGTTTTGGCAGATAAATCAGATGTTCATCGGTCAAGAGTTATTGTAAAGGAAATAGAAGAAATAAAGGCAGATATTCATGACCGAGTTAATTATGCTACTCAGATGAGTAAGTTAGAAGTAGATAAAAGAAAAAAGAAGATTATCTTGACTCTTAAAATTGATACAAATTTTGTTCCAGTGATGGAATATTTTGAGATTTTTACTGATAGAATGGTTTTTTGTCGAAAAGCAGCCGAGTCTTTAGGATATAATTTTAGTTTAGTGATTAATAAGTTCAGGTTATTGTAAAAATAAAAATTAAATTTATGATAAATTATTATAAACGAACAATTAGAGATAGCAGCATTAAAGAAATACCAGATATTGCAGTAGGTTGTTGGATTAATGTAGTGAATCCTTCGTCAAAAGAGATTGATTATTTAGAGAAACGTTTGAATCTTAATAAAAGAAATTTAGAATCAGGACTGGATCAAAACGAAATACCCCATCTTGATTTTAATGGGGATAATATTTATTTTTTTGTTAAAAATGTTCCTAATATAGAAAAAGAAGAAGTAGAAACCTTTTTAATAGTTATTTCTAATGATTTTATTCTTACTCTTTCAAAAACAAAGCCATATTTTATAGAGAATATTTTGAGAAATAAAATTAACTTTATTACAACCCAGAAACTAAAATGCCTTATTAAAATATTATTCTTTATTAACGAAGGTTTTGAGAGGTTAACAATGAACGTAGTTAAAAAAGTGCAGGCAAGTAAAGAACTCACAGAGGATCTTCAAGAAAAAGAATTAAATAATCTTTTGAAACAGGAAAGTATATTAAATACTTTAGTTTCTTCCTACTACTATATGAATCTTTTATATCAAAAAACAATAAGAAGGGTTGAATTTTTTGAACAGGATAAGGAGATATTAGAAGATTTAATTATAGAAGCCACTCAGGGTCTAAATCTTTGTAAATCGTCTTTAAAATCAATCTCTAATATGAGGGACTATTATGTAATTTTGCTTTCAAACAGATTAAATAGAATTATGACCATTTTTACGGTTTTTACTATTTTAATCAGTATTCCTGCGGCAATATCTGGAATTTATGGAATGAATATAAAATTGCCGTTTGCCGATGAACCTGCTATATTTTCCTATATTATTTTATTAATATTAGGTATTTGGGTTGTTTTTATTGTTTATTTAAAAAAAAGGAAAATAATATAATAATATAAAAATAATAATTTAAAATAAGAGATATGTTTGAAAAAATAAAACAACTTGGGAAATTAAGAGACCTTCAGAAATCTTTAGAAAAAGAGGAAGTAGAAATAGAAAAAGAAGGAGTTAAGGTAGTTATGAATGGTAATTTAAAAGTAGTAGAGATTGTTCTTAATCCAGACAAAGATATTCGAGATCAGGAAAGACTTCTAAAAGATTGTTTTAATCAGGCAATTGAAAAAGTCAAAATTCAAACAGCCAGCAAATTGCAATCTATTTTTTAAGATATCTATTTAAGATATCTAAATTTTTCTTTCAAATTGATTTTTAGCAGTTTTTATGGTATTTTATTTTAATGTCTGATTCGGTTATTGAGGAAATTAAAAGTAGGTTAGACATAGTAGATATAGTTAAAGAATATGTTAAATTAGAAAAAGTTGGCGCCAATTATCGGGGTCTTTGTCCTTTTCATCTGGAAAAAACGCCTTCTTTTTTTGTTTCTCCTTCTCGTCAAATATGGCATTGTTTCGGCGCTTGCGGAGAGGGAGGAGATATTTTTAAGTTTATTATGAAGATAGAAGGGGTGGAATTTAGCGAAGCTTTGCGTATTTTAGCAAGAAAAGCAGGGGTAGAATTAAAAAAAGAGAGTTCTAAAATAAGAACAGAAAAAGAAAGATTAGCGGAAATTTTAGAAATTAGTTGTCAATTTTTTGAAACTCAGCTCAAAAAAAGCAGGAGAGGAGAGGAGGCAATAAAATATCTTCTTAAAAGAGGGGTAAAAGAAGAGACAATTAATAAGTGGCGATTAGGATATGCGCCTGAAAGTTGGCGAGGGTTATCTGATTTTTTGGTTGGTAGAGGGTATAAAAGAGAAGAAATTGAAAAAGCAGGTCTTTCTATTAAATCCCCAAAAAGCGGTAAATATTATGACAGATTTAGGGGTAGAATAATATTTCCAATTTTTAATTTGAATTCTCAGGTAGTTGCTTTTGGGGGAAGGATTTTTAATAATACTTCTCAAGAAAGTAAAGAAGCAAAATATATTAATAGCCCAGCCACTGTTCTTTATAATAAAAGTAAAATTTTATACGGGCTTGATAAAGCAAAGAAAGCAATTAGAGAAAAAGACAGCTGTATTTTGGTGGAAGGGTATATGGATGCAATTATGGCTCATCAAGCGGGAGTAGAAAATGCAGTTGCTACTTCAGGAACTGCTTTAACTGAAGATCATTTGAGGATTATAAAAAGATATTCAGATAATTTATTTACTGCTTTTGATATGGATTTAGCCGGCGGATCAGCAACAAAAAGAGGGATTCATATGGCTCAAGCAATGGGTTTCAATATTAAAGTAGTGTTAATGCCTGAAGGAAAAGATCCAGCAGACCTTGTTTTAACTAACCCAGATAAGTTTAAAGAGGCAGTGGAAAAAGCAAAGTCAATTCATGATTTTTATTTTCAGGATGTTGTTTCTGGAATTGATAAAAATTCTTTAGAAGGTAAAAAAAATATTTCAGAGATTATCTTGCCAGTAATTAAAAGAATACCTAATAAAGTTGAGCAAGCAGTTTGGCTGAAGGATTTAGCAGATTTTTTGGAAATTAGAGAAGAAGCGCTTTTGGAGGAGATGAAAAAAATATCTTTAGAAGATAGTCAAATTAATCGTGCAGAAATTGATAGTTTAGAGAGAAAAGAAGAGAAGTCAAGAAAAACTCGGAAGGAAGGATTAGAAGAATATTTAATTATTTTAATTTTAAAAAAGCCGGATTTGATTGATAGAATAAAAGAGAATAATTATCGCTTTCTTTCAAAAAAGACAATAGAAATTTTGAATTTTATTAAAGAAAAAGGAAGCGAATCTCTAACAAAAAGAATTGTTTATTCAAAAAAAGAGGAAGAAAGCGAAAAGAAAGAAGGAGATTATTTGAATAATGGTTTATTGGAATTGAATGATAAAGTGACTTATCTCCTTTTGAAAGCAGATATTGAGGAGATTGAAGAAAAGAAAATTGAAGAAGAATTGGAGAATTGTTTAAGAGAGATAAAAAAGATATTTGTAAAAGAGAAAATTGAAAATCTTTCTCGCTCTATTAAAGAAGCTGAGAAGAATGGAGAGACAGAAAAAGCAGCGGTTCTTCTTAAAGAATTAGCAGAAATTACTAAAGAAGAAAATCTATAGTAGTGATTATTTTTTAACAAAAAAAATAAATAAAAAATAAAAATGATATAAATGGCAACTAAAAAAACTAAAAAAGAAAAAAAGAAGAGAACTGTTAACTCTATTTCTAACAGAAAAAGAGGAGGGAAAAATATTAAAGAAAAAGACGATGAAAAGAAAAAAATAAAGGAAAGGAAAGAAAAAAGAGGAGTAAAAGAAAAGAAAAAGAAAAGTAAATTGAAGGGATTTTCTGGAATGGATAATAGAACTAAGAGAGTAATGCCTTCAGAAGAAGAGATAAAAAAGAAAATTGAACAAATAGTAAAAGAAAAGACAAGAAAAAAACAAAGCAAGAATCTGGCTAAGAATGACAGCAAGAAGAAGGGGAGAAAAAAGATAAAACCAACATTTCTTTCTTTAACAAACGAAAAAGATAGGTGGAAAATTTCTAAAAGTAGGAAGGTTTTTACTCCAGAAAAAGTAAAGAAGCTGTTTGAGCGGGCAAGACAGCGTGGTTTTGTTACTGCTTCAGAAATTCTTTACTTCTTTCCAAATATAGAAGAAGATATTCAAGGATTGGAGAATTTATTTGAAAAGTTAGATGAAAAAGGTATTGAGGTGAAAGACAACAAAGATTTATTATCAATGTCAGGTGATATTGATAAGAACAGAACGATAGATAGCGAGTTAACAGAAAGAGAAAAGACAAAAATTGATGCAATTCAACTTTATTTAAAAGAGATTGGAAAAGTGCCTTTTTTAACTGCTGAAGAGGAAAAAGAATTAGCAAAAAGGATTGAGAAAGGAGACGAGGAAGCAAAAAAGAAATTAACGCGGGCTAATTTGCGTTTAGTGGTTTCCATTGCTAAAAAGTATGTTGGTAAATCGCCAAATTTAACTCTTTTAGATTTAATTCAAGAAGGAAATATTGGCCTTTTCAGAGCAGTAGAAAAGTTTGACTGGAGAAAGGGCTATAAATTTTCAACTTATGCTACTTGGTGGATAAGGCAGGCAATTACTCGGGCTCTTGCTGATCAAGCAAAAACAATTAGAATACCTGTTCATATGATTGAGACAATTTCTAAGTATAGCAAAGTAAGGCGTATTCTATTACAGGATTTAGGAAGAGAACCTTTACCAGAAGAAATTGCTTCAGAAATGGGAATTGAAGTTGATAAAGTAAGACATATCCAAAAAATATCTCAAGGAACTATTTCTTTAGAAACTCCGGTAGGTGATAGTGATGATGATAGTGTTTTATCTGAATTTATTAAAGATGAAAAGGTAGTGTCTCCTTCCACTCAAGCAGGGAGAACTATTCTTCAGAATCAACTAAAAGAAATTTTATCTGATTTAAATCCTCGTGAACAGAAAATTTTATCAATGAGATTTGGTTTAGACGACGGAGTAACTCATACTTTAGAAGAGGTTGGTCAAATATTCGGAGTAACTCGAGAAAGGATTAGACAGATTGAAGCAAAGGCGCTGGAAAAAATTAGGAAACATAAGAAGATAAAAAAACTGGAGGGATATTATTAAAAGTTTGAAAAAAAGAGATAATATGCTATATTAGAATATCATTCCGCGGTAGCTCAATGGTAGAGCAACTGGCTGTTAACCAGTGGGTTGTAGGTTCGAGTCCTACCCGCGGAGCTACCATAAAACCAGCCCTAATTAGGGCTGGTTTTATGGTGGTTTTGTTTTTTTAAAAAAATTAAAATTTTTTAAAAAATCCTAATGTTGTTTTTGATATGTCTGTTGATATTGAGACGCGAATAAATTTAACTCTTTTTTCTCTTTAATGTATAAATAAGTCCAGAAAAAATATTGGGAATTTCAAGTATAAGTGTAATTATTAACTTTAACTTTCTTTGTTTTTTGTCTCTTTTTTAATCACTCCCCAATGATAGAGATAAAGAGGCAAGCCGATTAGAATCATTGCCAAATTCAAGGAAGCATCTCGGTGTCTACGACTGGTTATAGGATCAACTTTTGATCTTTCAATTTTCCAATTTTTGTAATCTTCTAACCATTGATCAATATAGAGTTTTTCTTTGTTTGATAGACAAATTTCTTGTTTATCCTCTTCACTTTTTTCTAATTCTTTAATATTAATAGGGGTCATTGGCGGCATTTTATAGAGTAATCTTTGCTCTTCTTCGGCTTTGGTGAAAATGAATGCCTTTAGAGCCATATCTAAAAACCTGACGCTTCCAATAGTAACAAGGATTAGGCCTAACATAGCAAAAAGATAAAGATAGATAGTGCGAATAAGTGGGTAATGTTTCATATTTTTTTATTTTTTAAAGTTTATAAAATTTATTTTTTAGCTTTTTTGTCTCTAATGTTATTTTAGCATATTCTTTAAAGATAATAAAAAGGTAATAAAAAGGTAAAAATGCATTTAAAAAGGTCCGGTGTGCATCACCGGACCTTATGGTTCTTATTCTTCTCGCATGGCGTGTTTTGCCCAGTACAATATCGACTGGGCAAATTCTTCAGCCGAATACTCGGCTGAAGTTCCTCCCTCTAATCCGAGGAAATTCCGAGCCATAGTCACAGGAGTCATTGACTCTTCTTCCTCGGTAGGACGAGCATTGATGCTTACGATTTCCCATTCCGCATCGGTGCTTGCCTCCTTTCCTAGAACGTCGTGGCGATATAAAACAACGTCAACTTTTTTAGCTGGCAGTTTATCGCCACCAACTGCCACGACTTGAATATAAGGATCTTCACCTTTGCGCCTCGCACCGAAGGTGGCTTTGAGAGGCGTATCCTCTTTTACTTCCACTACTCCTGAGAAGAATCGTTCTGGAGGAAGAGGAATAAGTAAAACGCCATCTCTATAACCCGGTCTTCCTTTATTGATGTGTTTTTCTACTAATTCTGCGAGCTCTCCCCAACTTCCTTCGAAGTGAGAATACTTGGATTGCGGCGTTTGCCTTTTACAAAATTCATTGACTGCTACTTTTGCTGCCATGGAGTACCTCCTCATATGAATTTTAAAGAACTGTTGAATATTATTATATTGAAAAATATTAGAGATGTCAAGTTCTTGTACAAGATGTGTCAACAGGAAATAGAAATGTCAGGTTTTCAAGGAAATAGAAATGTCAGGTTTTTTGATAATAAAAGGTCTTCTCCAAGGATGATCTTTTGATGGTTTCCATTTCTTTCTTTCCTTTCTCTCCTTTTTCTGAGAAGCAGGAATAATCCAGGGTTGCTTTTGTTGTTGTCTTGGAGATTTAGTTAAAAGAACTTGATAGTTAAGATATTTTCCTCTGAGACGAATCCAGAGAGAACCATCTAATCTTTCCTCTATCAAAACTCTATCCTTAGGGCGAATAGTAACTGGTTGCTCTTTGGTTAATTGATACCATTTGTTATCAAATCTGATAGTAAAATCATTCTGGACTACTCTTTGAGAATGACGGGAAAGAATAGCTGGCAATTGCTTTTTCTCTTGTTGGTTTAGCTTACAATGAAGATTGGCTTTTCTTGCTGGTTCTTTAGCATATCTTTGGTTAAACCAAGGAATAAATTCTTCTTTTAAAAACTGATTAGCAGTTTTAATATCAGAGATATTCCTTAATCTTAATTCTTTAATCAATCTATCTTGAAGGGTTTTGAAAAGATTTTCTATTCTACCTTTAGCTTGAGGACTATAGGCAACAATAGGTTCTATACCTAATTCTTTCATTGCTCTTTGAAACTGAGTTAGCATTTGTTCATCTCTTTCAGGTAAGATATTGTTGTAGTAGGTTCTTAATCTATCTAAATAAATTGAACTTGGTTTACCGTGAGTTAAAAGATATTCATACCAAAACCCAAAGACAGGGAATACTCCTTCATTTTGAACAAACTTAGCTAAAGTTATCTTGTTAGTAGCATCATCAATACTAGCCAAGAGACAGCATTTTGGAGCTCTATTTTCAAACCAATAATCATAAGAGCCATCAAATTGTTCCATTTCACCATAATGTTCTTTTCGAGGCCTAGAGCAACGATAATCTGGCTTTTTGCGTTTCTTTGGTATCCATAATCCTTCATCTATCATTATCTGTCTGATAGTCTTAGGATCTCTTTTAATGCCATGATTTTCCTCAAGTTTCTCTGAAGCATGAGTAGGTTTGAAATCAGAATAATACTGATGAAGAAACTTGATTATCTTTTGACGTTCTTTATCTGGTATTCTTCGATTGCTTGATTTTCCTCGATTGCCATGGACAAGACCTTGAATCTCTTTTTCTTTTACTTTATTTCTCAAACGATAAATCTGACGTTCAGACAAATTTAAAAGTTCACCTGCTTTCTGAACAGTAATTTCCTTTTTTAACGACCTTTGAATAATATCATATTTGTTTAATTCTTTTTGGGACATAGAAATGTAGAGCATAGTAGTAGAAAGGATTCTAATAATTTGCTAATATTCGACCTTTCTACTACCCTGACATTTCTATTTCCTTGAAAACCTGACATTTCTATTTCCTGTTGATATATTTTATACAAAGGATTGATTTTTTTTAATTTTTGGATTAGATTAAAACTAGAATGCAATGGGAGCAAATACCTGAAAAGAAAATTAAATCAGAAGAAATTAAAGAATCTAAAGAGGATGTTTTTGGAGTTAAAGAGAAATTAACCCGGAGAGATTTTTTGAAAATAAGTTTAGCTGCTGCTTTAGGTGGGGCAGCTTATTTTTGGTTTCCAAAACTATTTTCTTCAGCTGCTGAAGCTAGTGAGCTAAAAGAAGCAAGAAAACAGTTACTGGATTTCAAAAAAGAATGCCTTATTCACTTAAAAGATTATTCAGCTCTCAAAAAGGAAATTGGTCCAGAGAATTTTAGTCAATTGATAGAAATAATTAAAGAAATTGATCCAGAAAAAATAAATAAAGAAATTGCTGACTGGATTGGTATTTCAAAGGAAAATTTAGATAAAAAAAAGATTAGTTCTCTTCAAATTTTAGCAGAAAAAGATTGGCAGGAAGCAGGTTTCTCTGCTGAAGAAGGAGCGCTTTTACCAGGAGGTAGAATTTTACTTCGATCTTCTGCATTGTTAGAAGAAGGAAAGGTTAAAAGGGATAGATTCAGTCATGTATTTGTGCATGAGTACTTTCATATTTTAACTAGTAATTTCGATCAATTAAAGAAAGAGAGCGTGCCTTGGGTACCTTGGATAGATAAATATTCTTTACCTCTTGATTTTTACGAAGGAGCGACTGAGTTGGTTAATTTAATGTATCATCAAAGAAAAGGGATTTTACCTAAAGAATATGGCTATCGAGGCGGAAATACTTTGACTGCTTTTTTTATTAGTCAAATAGTCGGAGAAAAGAAGTTTGTTAAGGATTATTTTTCAGGAAATATAACTGAAATAGAGAGAAATTTTGACCAAAAATTTGGAGCCGGTCAGTTTAAAGAGATAATGTATAAAGAGAGAGGAGTTGTTGGTATGTTAATTGGATGTTTAGATGATCTTGATATTCTTTATAAGATAATCAAAACTAGTCAAGAACGAAAGATTGATTATCAAAAGATTCTTTCTTCGGCGAGAGAGCTGGGAATCAATGAGCGAATTCGGTTGATTAAAGGTAATCATAAAGAAATAGAAGGTTTGACTTGTTGTACTGAAAATTTTAAAGGAAGTTTAGCTTGTAGAGGGGTTTTATTTGCAAAAGACATATTACCTTATGGTGTTCCTTATCGAATATACCTTGGACCAGCAGGTGTTTTTCCTTCGGAAAATCGCTATAAATCTGAAGAAAACAATATAAAAAGATATTCTAAAATGATTAAAGAGTTAAGAAATGACTGGGAAGAAAGGAAAGAGTATAATAAGAGAGAGTACAATAGTTTTGAGGAGTATATTCAAGTAATCTGTGGAACATTTTATTTTCCTATTAATATTTCTTCTTTTATTAAAGATTTATTAAATAATTATGAATTAGAAAAAGATTTAACTAAAAAAGAAGAAATCGAACAAAAAATTCATCAACGTATTGAGGTTATTGGAAAAAACGCTCTCGAAAAAATTAAAAAGATAATGCGTGATAAGGATAAGGAGTGCAAAATATGAGATACATTTTTGACACCCATAAAATACCAGATAATAGTATAATTAGAAAGAGAAAAGTTTTTTTGGGCAAGGGCAGACCTTGTCCAAGTTTTCTAATTAAAAGTTAACGGAGGTCTACCTTCCGATTTATGTAGGAAGGTAGACCTCGTAAAAAATCAACTGTCAAAAATGTACTCATTTTATACAATTTATTTAAAAAATTATTTTTTTGTGGTATAATTATTTAATGTTGAAGAAGGAAATTAATAGTGAATACGATGTGGTGATAGTTGGCGCAGGACCGGCGAGTTGTGTTACGGCTAAATTCCTTTCAGAGGATTATAATGTTTTAATGGTTGATAGATTAAAATTTCCAAGAAAAAAAACCTGCGGCGGGCTTTTAGTAGAGGAGAGTCAGGAATTTTTAGAAAAGTTTTATAAGAATATTCCAAAAAATATTTTTTCTGCGCCAAAATATCTTGATTTAAAAACAATTGATTGGGATAATAATTTAGAAAGGAGTTTTAAGAGAAAATTATGGAATGTTTCTAGGGAAAAATTTGATGATTGGTTACTAAAACAAACGCGTAGAAGCGTTTGTTTTTTTTCAAAAACAAACTTTTTGCATTTCGAAAAAAAAGAAAAAGAGATTAAAGTTCTTTTAGGAATAAACAATGATAAAATAATTATTAAAACGAAATATCTTGTTTTTGGAGGCGGATTATTTCCATTTACAATAAAGAAAAATTTAATTAAGAATCGACCAAGATATTATATTGCAATACAGCATTGGATTAAATATGATGAAAAGTGTGAAAGAATAAAAGATAATACTTACTTTATATATGATAATGAAATAACTGATTTTTATTCTTGGTTAATACCTAAAAAAGATAATTTGATTATTGGGTCAGCATTAAAACAGAATAGTAATATTAAAGATAGAATGAAGATTTTAAAGAAAAAATTGAAAGAGAGATTTGGTATATCAGGGAGAGTTATAAAGAAAGAGGTTGCTGTTTTATCAAGACCTAAAGACGAGAATGATATCTTTTTGGGAAAAGATAATATAATTTTTATAGGAGAAGCAGCTGGATTGATAAGCCCGAGTACTAGTGAGGGTATTAGCTTTGCTTTAAGAAGCGGTTATAATTGCGCTGAAGCTATCAATAATGATTTCCAAAACGCTCTTTCTTTATATAAGAAACTTTCTAAAGATTTAATAAACGAAATTAAAGAAAAAACAAAAAAATCTGATATTCTTTCTAATCCTAAAAAAAGAAAAAAGATGTTTTAGAATATTTTTGATTCATTTAAAATATGAAAAAAATAACATCTATTTATAAAAAAAGTATAAATGAGAATTTAAAGGAAATAAATTTTATACTTAGAAAGTTAAAGATAAACGATCAAAATATATTTTTATCTTGTGAGAGATTTCTAAACTTATCTGCTGATAATATCATTAATAAATGGTTGTCAGGGACAAAATATTGCCGGACGTACTTTGTTCAAAAAGCATTTGGTAAAATATATCCCACAAAATATCTCCAACTTTCTTTATCTATTGATGCGATGGTAAATATTTTAGACGATTTGTTAGATGAACTTTTAGATAAAAAAGAGAAATCTAAATATGTGATAGAGTTTTTACGGATTTTTTCTATCTATAATAAAGAACATCCATCAAAAATAATTTCAGAATTATTTTTTGAGTATTTGAATAAATTGATTGCTTTAGCAATAGCTGAAGATTTTTATCAAAAGATGATTAGTCGCGAGGAAAATATAGATAAAATAATTACAAGTTCAGTTGATTTGTTAATTTGTAGAGGAATGGATATAGATATTTTTAATAAAATTGCTTTATTAGAAAATAAGGGTATTAAAAAAAAGAAGGTGGTAGAAGATATGGGCAGAATTTTTCGAGCAGTTAATATTCTCAAAAAGGATATTAAAGATATAGAACATGATGAAAAAAATAATATAAAAACAATGATTACATTGGTTCGTTCCAGGAGGGATATTAATTTTTTGTTTTATATTACTGGGATTTTAGATTTGTTTACAAAGAAAGTTAATTTGATATTAAATCGTGTTAATTTAGATTTAGATAAAGATAATCCTCAATTTATGCCAATTTATAATTTTAGTGAAATGATTAAAGAAGATCAAAAAGAAATACAAAAATTTTTAAATAATAATTACTAAAATATGGGATTAGGATTAGGGTGGCCATTAATCAGTAAAATACTTATCTTTTTGATCAATACCATTGGATTGGGTTTGCTTTTTTTAGTTTATTTTAGTAATCCAAAAGCAAAATTAAATAGAATATTTGCTTTGATGGTTTTTTTAATGTTTATTTGGGTTAATTGTGCCTTTTTAGCAAGGTTATCTGGTAAAGAAGATTTAGCATTGGTATGGATTAGGATTGCCTGGGCTATAACATTATTGTTTTTTGCTCTTATTTATTCTTTTATATTTTATTTTACAAAAGAACAAAAAAAATATTACAGATATTTGAGTACAATAAGTTTATTTATAGGAGTGATATTTATTTTTTTTGTATTTTTAACGGATTTGATTATTAAAGATATACAATTTAGAGACGGTGTTCTTTATATAACTTATGGCAAGTTAATTTTTTTGTTTTTTGGAATGATGTTTTTCCTCACTATTTCGAGTTTTACATTGCTTTTTAAAAAATACTTAGAACCTATTACTAAACAAGAAAAGAAAAAGATTAAATATTTATTAATAGGATTCTTCTTTTTCTTTTTAATGAACTCAATATTCAATATATTTTATCCTGTTTTTTTAAAAATAGCTAATTTATATGAGTTTGGTGATTATTCCACAATATTTCTTATAGCTGCTTTTGCTTATACAATTGTTAGACGGGAGTTATTTGGTATTAAAATTGCTTTTACTACAACTTTAGTTAGCGTGATTGTTATTTTACTTGCTTTAGATATTTTTGCTTTTACTCCTCAACCAATTTTTCGGCTTTATAAATCTTTGATTTTAGTTCTTTTTATTTATTTTGCTTATTTGCTTATTAAGAGTTTTTTGCGAGAAATAAAGTATAGACAAAAAATAAAGAAGGCATATGATCTTGAAAAGAAAGCTCATAAAGAATTGGAAAGATTAGATACAGCAAAAACTCAATTTATGATGGCAACTCAACATCATTTAAGGACTCCTTTGACGGCAATGATAGGTTATTTGGATTTAATTTTTAGCGGAACTTACGGCAAGATTAATCCTAAACTTAAAGATGCTCTTCTTAAGTTTCAGGCGTCTGCTCAAAGGTTGAATAGTGTAGTTGATGAATTGTTGGATGTTTCTCGTTTTCAGTTAGGCAAGAAAGTGATTACTCCTCAGCCTAATGTTAGTATTGCTCATATTTTAAGGGGAATAGTAGAGGAGTTAAAAATTGAAGCAAAAGTAAAAGGAATTTATCTTAAACTTTTAATTTCTAAAGATTTGCCTTTAATTACCGCAGACAAAGAAAAATTGAGAGTGGCTTTGGCAAATATTATTGATAATGCGGTAAAGTATACTTCAAAAGGAGGGGTAATGGTGGAAGCAGACAAAACAGATTCCAAAGTTTTAATAAAAGTTAAAGATACAGGAATGGGGATCCCTAAAGAAGATCAAAAAGATATTTTTAATAGAGTGTTTGAAAGAGGAAAGGGAGCAAGTAAAGCAAATGCTGTTGGCAAGGGAATTGGTTTGTATATTACTTATCATATTATTAAAGCTCATTATGGTAATATCTGGGTTGAGTCAGAAGGAAAAAACAAAGGAACAACTTTTTATATTGAACTTCCCATTGAACAACCAAAAGATTTGGAAGAGCAAAAAAAAGATAAGATAAAAAAAGAAAAAATAGATAAATGAGATAAAGGAATAATTCCCTTAAATTAAAAGAAATTTTTTATTCGTTTGTTTTGTTTGTATTTTCCTCACAAGAGTGAGGGAAATTTTTTGGAGGTAATTTTGGTAGAATATAAGACATAAATTCTCTCCAAATTGGAGCGGCTAAAACAACACTGGGTTGTTTTGCCATTGGACTATTGTCATTATTGCCTACCCAAACTCCGCAAACAATATCAGGTGTATATCCAATCGTCCAGGCATCTCTAAAGTTATCTGTTGTACCTGTTTTTACTGCCACTTCGTAATTAGGGAAGTAAAGGGCTGAATGATAGCCAAACATTGGAGCTCTGGCTTCATTGTCAGACAGGATACTGCTAATTAAACAGGTGGTTCTTTCACTTAAAACTCTTTTTGGTGTTTCTTTTGTTTCTTCAATGATATTTCCTTGAGAATCTTCTATTTTTAAGATAGCTTTTGGCGGAACCTTTAATCCATTTGTAGCAAAAACACCATAAGCCGAGACCATATCTAACAACCTTACTTCTCCTCCACCTAAAACAATAGAGGGGCCATAATAAGAAGGAGGTTTATTGAGAGTGGTTATGCCAAATTTTTTTGCATTTTCTATACTTTTTTCTATTCCAGCGAAATATAATAATACTTTAATAGCTGGAATGTTGAGGGATTGAGCTAATGCCTGTCTTAAGGTTACCGGACCTCTAAATCGTCCGTCGTAATTTTCAGGAATGTAGTGTTTTCCGCCCCAAACCCCGAAGTCTGTTTTTTCATCAATTACAATATCTTTATCACTGTATCCTTTTTCAAAAGCAGTAGCATAAACAAAAGGTTTAAAAGCAGAGCCTGGTTGACGGCCAATATTATAAGTGGCTACATTAACTTTTGGATCAAATTTGCATTTTCCAGTTTTTTTATTGCATCCTTCTTTTTCGCCAAACCAATCTTTTGACCCAACCATTGCTAAAATTTCTCCATTTTGAGGATTGATTGCTACTAAAGCAGCGTTATAGGCGTTATAGTAAATTTTATTTTTTTCTGCTCCTTTTTTAACTACTTCTTCTGCTTTTTTTTGGAAATTCCAATCAAGGGTGGTATAAATTTTATAACCCCCCCTTTCTAAAAAATCTTTTCCGTATTTTTTAAAAAGATAATTTTCTACATAAAGAACAAAATGAGGCGCTTTAATAGTTTGGTTACTTCTTTTAATATTTAATTTTTCTTTTTTTGCTTTTTCAGCTTCATCTTTGTTTAGATAATGTTCTTGCACCATTCTATCTAAAACATAATTTCTTCTTTTTAATAGTTCTGTTTCATGTTGAGGATTGGAATAATAACTTGGCGCTTTGATTAAGGCGGCTAAGGTAGCTGCTTCGGTAGGAGAAAGGTCTTTTGCTGATTTGTTAAAATAAAATTTTGCCGCGCTTTCAGCTCCATAGACAACAGGTCCAAAGGGAACTTGATTTAGGTACCAGTTTAAGATTTGATCTTTTGAATATCGCCTTTCTAATTCTAAAGTTAGAATAATTTCTCTAACTTTTCTTTTGATTGTTTTATTAGTATTTAAAAAGGTTGAGCGGATGAGTTGTTGAGAGATAGTTGAGCCTCCATAAGTGAGTTTTCTCGTTTTTATATCCAATTTAATTGCTCTTAATATACCATCAAAATCTATTCCGTGATGTTTGTAAAAATTAGCGTCTTCAGTGGCTATAACTGCTTTTTTTAGATAATCAGAAATTTGATCAAATGGAACAATTTCTCTTCTTTCTTTACCATATATTTCATAAAGCAAAACTTGGCCTGTTCTATCATAAATTTTTGTGGATTGAATAGGAGTTTGTTCAGTAAAATCTTCTGGTCGCGGTAAATCTTTAGCATAGTAAACAAAAACTGCCAAACTGCAGAGGAACAAGAGGAGAATAGAAGAAATAAAAAAATAAAAAAAATTTTTTAAAAAACTTTTGATTTTGCTTTTTTTATATGTTTTTCGGTGAAGAACCCTTTTAGCCATAATTTAAAAGGATAAAAATAAAGTAAAAAGTTCTTAATAGCGAGTGATTAATACATTGTTTTTTAAGTGATTTTATTTTAATATAGTATAAAATTGGAAAATAATAAACATTACTTATTTTATGACAATAGATACTAACCAAAAAATTGAAGAGCTTTTAGAAAGAAATGTAGAAAAGATTATAGATAAAGAGAATTTATTGAGGAAGATTAAATCTGGCAAAAAATTACGCGTGAAGCTTGGTATTGATCCAACTGGCTCTAAAATTCACATTGGACGAGCAATTCAACTTTGGAAGTTAAGAGAATTTCAAGATTTAGGGCATCAAGTTGTTTTAATTATAGGTGATTTCACTGCTCAGATTGGTGATGCTTCAGATAAAAAAGCAATGCGTCGGCCCCTTTCAGAGGAAGAAATTAAAGAAAATATGAAAGATTATAAAAAGCAAATTGGTAAGATTTTGGATCTTGAAAAAACAGAATTTCATTATAATAGTGAATGGTTAAACAAATTAACGGCTAAAGATTTAATTAAACTTTCAATGCATTTTACTGCTCAACAGCTTATTCAAAGAAGAAATTTCAAAGAAAGATGGGAAGAAGATAAACCAATTGGATTGCATGAATTGGATTATCCTCTTCTTCAAGGGTATGATTCAGTGGCTGTGAAAGCAGATTTAGAAATCGGAGGAACAGATCAACTTTTTAATTTGATGGCTGGAAGAGAAATTCAAGGGATTTTTAATCAAGAACCTCAAGATATTATGACCTTAAAAATGTTAAATGGTTTAGATGGTCGGAAGATGTCTACCAGCTGGGGAAATGTTATTACAATAGTGGATGACCCCAATGAGATGTTTGGAAAAGTGATGTCAATGAAAGATGAGTTAATTCCTGAATATTTTGAACAATGCACAAGGGTTCCTTTAAAAAGAGTGGAAGAGATTGCTCGTCTTCTTCAAAGAAAAGAAGTTAATCCCCGAGATTTAAAGTTTGAGTTGGCAAAAGAAATTGTTTCTTTGTATTATAATAAAGAAACAGCCCAGAAAGCGGCTGAAGAATTTGAAAAAGTTTTTAAGAAAAAAGAGTTGCCGAGTAATATTCCAGAAATTAAAATAAAGGAGGAAGAAATAGGTTTGTTAGATTTATTGGTTAAGGCAAATTTGGTTAGTTCAAAATCAGAGGGAAGAAGGTTAATAGAGCAAAGAGGAGTTAAAATAGATAATCAGGTAGAAAGTGATTGGCAAAAAATAATAAAAATAAAAAAAGGTTTAATTATTCAAGTTGGCAAAAGAAAATTTGTCAAAGTTATTAATTAATTTTTTAAATCTGGTGTTTCTAATTTAATAACAGTAGATATACTCCAATTCCCCGGCAGAAAAATTAGGATTTTGAATTTTATTAAAGGAAGGGGAGGAGAGGAAACCACCCCCTCCTTAATCCTCCCTCCTTATCTCACATCCTCCCCCTTCCCAAGGGGAAGGGGGAGGTGAGGAGGGGGATGGGATTAAAAATCTCCCCCTCCTTAATCCTCCCCCTCCTCTGGAGGGGGAGGAGAGAAAAGAAAAAATCTTCCCCTCCAGAGGAGGGGGAGGAAAGGGGAGAAGATACCTCCCCTTCAGAGGATGGGGAGGAGAGGAAAGTAAAAGAAGGGGAAGGAGAGGAAGTAAAAAGAGGGGGAGGAGAGGAAGTAAAAAGAGGGGAAGGAAAAGGAAGAAAGGGAGGGGAAGGATGTGGGAAAGAAAGGAAGGGAAGGAAAGGAAATTAGGGAGAAGCAGGAGAGGGAAGAGATAGGATAAAAAGGAGAGAGGAGAAGAGGGAGAGGAAATCCGCTGCAATGACGGAGGTACAAATGGCGGAGGTCGGGTCCCTGCCAAGTTTAGTTTAATTTGGGAGAGGTAGATTTTAATTTATTTTTATTTAGTTTTAATTTTGATTATCAAAATGGTAATAGCAGAAAGTAAAGCTGTAATAATAGCAGATAAAATCACAGATGATTGAGGAGGTTTAGCAATTCTTATACCGACAAAAGCGGTTTCTTGGGAAAATTGGTTTTGATTAGGATTAAATTTAAGAGATTTATTTTTTGTTAAAGTGATAATATTTTTCTTTCCTGGGGTAGGTTTAGAACTCCATTGCCAATTATTATTTTTTCTATTGTATGATTTGCCAGAAAATGTTTTGTCAAAATATACATAATCAATAATTTTTCCTTGAGGATTAGCAAGTTCAAGTCCGTCGCCATTATTATTTAAAATTATTTTTGTTTTTTCTTCTTTAAGAACAAGGTAATCTTCAGCCGGGATAATTGTATTTTCAGGGAAAGTATATGTAGAAGTTTTGCCTTTTTTGTCTCTTATTTGCCAATTAAAAAGGTTTACTTTAAAATTGTTAGGATTATATAATTCAATCCATTCATTTTTAGCATCTTTGCCTGCTGGATTAGGCAGTATTTCATTAATAAAAATTTTTGGCGTTTGATTGGCATTAGTTGATTTTATTAGAAAAAAAGAAAAAAGGAGAGTTAGAAAAAATATTGAGAAGAAATTAGAAAAAAAATTGAGTATTCTCATTTTAATTCAGAATTGTTGTAAAATTGAAAAAAATAATTATAATAGTCGTTGATTGCTGTTTTTTAGGTTTAGATGTTGGTATGCTTTTTGGGTAGCAATTCTGCCGCGGGGTGTTCTTTCAATAAAGCCTAACTGCATTAAATATGGCTCATATACATCTAAAATTGTATCTACTTCTTCAGAAGAAGCAGCGGCTAATGCCTGAAGTCCAACTGGTCCACCATTAAATTTTTCAATTATAGTTTTTAATATTTTTCTATCGCTTGGTTCAAGTCCGAAATTATCTATTTCTAAAAATTCAAAAGCTTGTTCGGCAATTTTTTTATTTATAATTCCAGTTCCTTTGACTTGAGAAAAATCGCGGACTCGTTTTAAAAGGCGATTGGCAATTCGGGGAGTAAAACGGGAGCGTTGAGCAATGATTTTTATTGCTTCGTCATCTGCTTGGATATTAAGAATTTCAGCTGACCTTCTAATAATCTTTTCTATTTCTTGAGGACTATAGAAATTAAGTTGAAAAATTGCTCCAAAACGGTTTCTGAGAGGAGAAGAAAGAAGAGCCAAGCGAGTGGTGGCGCCTATAAGAGTAAAGCGGGGAAGTTTGAGTTCCATTGTTCTTGCCATTGGACCCTTGCCTAAAATTAAATTTAATTTAAAATCTTCTAAGGCAGGGTAGATGAATTCTTCAATATTCTTGTTAATTCGGTGGCATTCATCAATAAAGAGAATGTCGCCTTCATTAAGATTAGTTAAGATTGCCGCTAAATCTCCGGTTTTTTCAATAGTTGGTCCGGCAATTGTTTTAATTCCTACTTTTAATTCTTTGGCAATAAGATAGGAAAGAGTTGTTTTCCCTAATCCAGGATTTCCATAAAAAAGGAGGTGTTCAAGAGGCTCATTTCTTTTTTTTGCTGCTTCAACCATTATTTTTACATTTTCTTTTATTTTTTCTTGACCAATATATTCTTCCCAATTATTTGGTCTAAGAGCAGAGTCAAGGTTTTCTTCATCATTTTTTTGAGAATTAACCAAACTATCCTTTTCCATTTTTTTCGTCATAAGGGGTTGACAAATTTGAATTATATTTTATAATCTGAATAAAATTAGTTTTAGGGCTGGGGGATTTGGAATTTTCTGTCAGATGGATAGCTTGGTTCTGCCTTATGGCAGGACGAGGCTACACCTCGGGAATATTCTAAACTTTTAGAAAGTCTCCTATGACTTAAGTTTATCCCCCAGCCCTAAAACTAATTTGCTTTACTCTATATTATTCTTCTAAAGTAACTCGTTGGACTTCTTTTAAGGTAGTTTTACCTTCTAAAACCTTTATTAATCCATCTTGTCTCATAGTAACCATTCCTTTCTTTTTTGCTAAGTTTCGGAGAGAAGAGATTGAAGGTGATTTTAAAATAAAGTTTTCCATTTCTTCATCAACAAGAAAAGCTTCAAAAATACCTTCTCTTCCTTTATAGCCAGTGAAGTTGCAGTAAGGACATCCTTTTCCTTCGGCTATTTTTGTTTCAGAGGTTATTTTTGGGATTTTTATATTTTTAGGCAGATTTTTTAATTCTTTTTTTATTTCTTTTAATTCTTGAGAAGAGGTCTTTCGGAATGTTTTGCATTTAGGACAAATTTTTCTAACTAATCTTTGAGCAATAACTACATTAAGAGCCGGCGCTATATTAATTGGCGATTCTCCTAAAGCTTCTAATCTTGCTATTGCTCCAGCAGCATCGTTAGTGTGAAGGGTAGTTAGGACTAAATGACCAGTTAAGGCTGCTTGTAAAGCAATTTTTGCTGTTTCTAAATCCCTGATTTCTCCAACTAAGATAACATCTGGATCTTGACGCATTAAAGCCCGTAAGCCATTGGCAAAATCATATCCTTTTTTAGGATCTACTTGAGTTTGAGAGATTCCTTCTAATTCATACTCAATTGGGTCTTCGATGGTGATAATTTTGATTTCTGGATTATTTAGCTTTTTTAAGATAGCGTAAAGAGTAGTAGTTTTTCCTGAACCAGTAGGTCCGGTAACAATAATCATTCCATTAGGTTTTTTGATTTCTTTTTCAAATAATTCAAATAGATCTTTTCTCAAGCCAAGATCTTCAAGATTTATTAGATTTTTAGGATTTAAAATTCTTAAAACAATTGATTCGCCATATTCAGCTGGAAGAGAAGATGTTCTGATTTCAATTAGATTATCTTCTATTAAAATAGAAAAACGACCATCTTGTGGTCTGTCTGTTACATTTAGTTTTAAACCAGAAAGAAGTTTTATTCTTGAAAGTATAGAATGATAAGTTGAGGGATTAAAAGAAGTGACATCTTCTAAGATTCCATCAATTCTAATTCTAATTTTAACTTTTTCTTTCTCAGGTTCAAAGTGAATATCAGAAGCATTAAGTTCAATTGCACTAAAGAGAATCAAATCTACTAAATCACTGGTTATTTTTTTAAGATAAGAGTTGATTTTCTTTTTAAAATCAGAAATATTTTTGATGTTTGAACGGACATCTTTAATTATTTGTTTTGGAATTTCAACTTCTCCTTTAATTTTTTTTCTTTCTATCATTTATGCTATAATAAATTAAATATTATTTTTAATTTACCTCATTTTCTCCTTATAGTCAATTTAATAGTAATGAAAATGAAAAGATATTTATCTAAATCTATTGAAGAAACGCAAAAAATAGGAGAGGAGTTAGCAAAAGAGATTGATAAATTTTTTACTAATAAAAATGCTTTACTTATAGGTTTAGAAGGCGAGTTAGGTGGAGGAAAAACTACTTTTGTTCAAGGTTTTGCTAAAGGATTAGGGATAAAAGAGAGAATTTTAAGCCCAACTTTTATTATTTTAAAGAAATTTAAAATTAGAAAAAAAAGTAAGTTTAAAAATTTTTACCATATTGATTGTTATCGCTTAAGTAATTATAAAGATCTTTTAAGTTTAGGTTTTCAGGAAATTCTAAATAATAAAGAAAACATTATAGCAATTGAATGGCCGGAGAAAGTAAAAGAAATATTGCCTTCAAATTATTTATTTTTAAAGTTTGATTTTATAGATTTTGAAAAGAGAAGAATAATATTTGGAGAGAAGAGAAATCCTCCCCCTCTTTAATCCTCCTCCACTTTTTTATTTTCAATCCTCCCCCTTCCCTTTGGGAAGGGGGAGGAAAAAGGAGGGGGATGGGGAATAAAACCTCCCCCACCTTAATCCTCCCCCTCCAGAGGAGGGGGAGGATGGAAAGAGAGAGCCTCCCCTTCCAAAGAAAGGAGAGGAAAAGGAAAAAGTAAGGAGGGGGAGGGAAAGGAAGTAGAGAGAAGGGGGAGAAAAAAAAGAGAGGAGGAGAAAAAAGAGAGGAAGGAAAAGAGAGAAAAAAGGGGAGGGGGAGGAGATAATTCTCTGGTGCAAGGTCTGCCCTTGCTCAAAGTTTTGAGCAAGGGCAGACCTTGCAAAAAGACCTTGCAAAAAAATTTTAAAAATTTAGTTAGGATTTGGATAAAGATAGATTTAGGTTTTACGCTGTGCTTTTACACTTTGCACTTTGCGTTTTGCGCTTACATTCGTTCGAGATTTGAATTTATCTAAGTTTTAAGATTTTTTTACGAAGATACAATCTTGTTTATTATTATTAGATGGGATATAATTTTAAAATGAATAGAGAAAGAAATTTAGAAAAAAATAACAAAAAGAATTTAACTCTTTTTTCTTGTTTAGGTGATAAGGACGCAAAAAAAGATAATAAAAATAAAAAAGAAATTTTTATTATTTTAGATAGTGATGCTTTACTTTACAGGTCTTATTATGCTTTACCTGCTTTAACTACTGATAAAGGAGAGTTAGTGAATGCGGTTTATGGATTTTTATTGATTTTTTTAAAAGTAGTGAAAGAATTTAATCCAGATTATATTGCCGCTGCTTTTGATTTTCCAGCTCCAACTTTTAGGCATCAGAGGTTTAAAGATTATAAGTCTCAAAGAGAAAAAACGCCGGACGATTTACGCGCTCAATTTCCTTTAATAAAAGAAATTTTGAAAGCATTTAGAGTTCCTATTTTTGAAGTTAAAGGATTTGAAGCAGATGATATAATTGGTACTCTTGCGAGAAAGATAACTGAAGAAAATCAGAAAATAGAAATAATGATTGTAAGTGGCGATAAAGACATTATATCTTTGGTTAATAAACAAATAAAAGTTTATTTTTTAAAAAAAGGAGTGAAAAGTGCTGTTTTTTATGACGAGGAAAAGGTGAAGGAAGAATATCATTTAACCCCTGATCAACTTATTGATTTTAAGGCTTTAAGAGGTGATCCTTCTGACAACATTCCGGGCGTACCTGGTATTGGCGAAAAGACAGCAATTGATTTAATAAAGAAATTTAACTCTTTAGAAGAATTATATAAGGCAATAGAGAATAAAAATAATTTAGAAATTAAATCTTCGTTAAAAGAAAATTTATTAAAACACAAAAAAGAAGCAATTGTATCGAAAGAATTAGTTATGATTAATTGTCAAGTTCCTGTTAGTTTTAAAATAAAAGATTGTTATTGGAAGAATTATAAAAAAGAAGAAGTAATAGATATTTTCCAAAAATATGGATTCAAAACATTAATTTCCCGTTTAAACAAATTAAATTGCGCTGTTTAATCTTCTTTAATTTTCTTTTTAGAAAATAGGAAAAGAGAAGAAAGAGAAAACACCTCTTAAATCCTCCCCTCCCTTCTCCTTTCCTTTTCCTTTTCCCTTTCCCTTTCCCTTCTCTTTCCTCTTCCCAGAGTGAAGGGAGGAGAGAAAACCTCCCCCACCTTAATCCTCCCCCTCCAGAGGAGGGGGAGGATGGAAAGAGAGAACCTCCCCCTCCTCTGGGAGGGAGAGAAGAGGAGAGAAGAGGAGAGAAGAGGAGAGAAGAGGAGAGAAGAGGAGAGAAGAGGAGA
>CAZPFE010000002.1:23585-31498 GCA_964585805.1 uncultured Candidatus Saccharibacteria bacterium
GAAGATCCTCCCTTTTTATTTCCCATCCCCCCTTCCCAAAAGGAAGGGGGGAGGAAAAAGAAGTAGAGAGGAAAAGAAAAAAGAGAGGAGGGAAGAGAGAGAAAAAAAGGAGGGAGAGGAGAGAAAAAGAAAGGAAGGGAAGAGAAGGAGAAAAAACATCTCTCATATCCTCCCCCTTCCCAGAGGGAAGGGGGAGGTGAGGAGGGGGATGGGGAATAATAACAATCAAACGTTAAAAATTGGTTAGCAATTATATTAATTATATTTGAAATAAAATAAACATTTTATATGTGGTGGTTTAAAAAGAAAAAAATAACTAATCAAGAGCAGATGTTTGTTGGATATTGGATTTTTGATTATCTCGATGACGGGATTTTAGTAATTGATCAAAAGAATAGAGTATTTTTAGCTAATTTTAAAGCAGCAGAATATTTAAGAATTAAAAAAGAAGATTTAATTGGAAAATCCATTTTAGAATTGAATAAGTATTTAAATTTAAGAGATTTAGCTGTTCTTTCTCAAGTAAGAATAAGAAAAGAAGAAAGAAAAGAGAAAATAAAACCGCGAGATAACTTTTTTTTAGAAGCAAAGTTTATTCCTCTTAAAACTCAAGAAGAAGAGGTTAAAAATATTTTGATTATTCTTTATGATATTACAAGAGAAGTTTTAACTGAAAAAGCAAAAAGTGAATTTATTAGGTTATCTACCCATCAGTTATGGACACCTGCTTCTGGAATTAAATGGTCGTTAAAAATGCTTTTAAATGAAGAATTAGGAGAACTTAATAATAAGCAAAAAGAACTTTTGAAAGAGATTTACGAGGCAAATGAAAGAGAGATTAAATTAATAGGCGATCTTTTAACTGTTGCTGAAATTGAGTCAGGTAATGTAATCTCTGAGGTAAGTCTTTTGAATATTGAAGAAATTATTCAATCAGCAATAAATGATTGCGAGAAGATGGCGATTAAGAAAGGAGTAAAAATAATTTTTAGAGAACCAAAAGAGAGAATACCAAAAGTAATGGTTGATGAAGAAAAGATTAAGATGGCAATCAGGAATATTATTGATAATGCTATTAGGTATAATAAGTCATCAAAAGGAATAGTTGAGGTTGGATTGGAAAGAAGGGAAAAGGAAATAAGGATAGAAATTTCTGATAATGGTTTGGGTATTCCTTATGAAGAACAGAGAAAGGTATTTAGTAAATTTTTTAGAGGAAAAAATATTCTTCAAATAGACACTACTGGTTCAGGATTGGGACTATATATTGCCAAAAGTATTATTGAAGCTCACAATGGCAGAATTTGGTTTGAATCAGAAGAAAACAAAGGGACAACATTTTATTTTACTTTACCGATAAAGAAAAAGTTTGGCGAGTTTTTAAGTAGTAAGTTTTATTGACAGGAATGATTATTAAAAGTTATTATAAATTAATTAAGAGTTAAATTTATTTATGGATAATTCAAATAAAAAAATATTAGTGGTTGAAGATGATTCTTTTTTAAGAAAGATTATAGTAAAGAAACTTTTAAATGAAGGTTATACGGTTATTGAAGCAATAGACGGAGAAAAAGGTTTAAAAATGGCAAAAGAAAAGAGACCTGATTTAATTCTTTTAGATTTAGTATTACCAGGAATAGATGGATTTGAAGTATTAAAAAGGATGAAAAATGGGGCAGAGATTGCTAATATTCCAGTGGTTATTTTATCTAATTTAGGTAATAGAGTAGATATAGAAAGAGGGTTAGAACTTGGAGCAGTAGATTTTTTAGTTAAAGCTCATTTAGCGCCAAGAGATATTATAGAAAGAATAGAAAATATTTTTAAGAAAATGGAAAATGTTTAATTAAAGATGAAAGCAAGTCGCCAAGAAAAAGAGAAAAATGTTTTTAATGAATTAGATAGTATTTTTCTTGTTGCTCATCAATTAAAAGCTCCTTTAGCAAAAATAAAATGGACATTAAGAATGCTTATTGAAGAAGATTTAGGGGCAATAAATGAAGAACAGAAAGAATTTTTAGAAAATGCTTATCAAGCAAGCGAAAGGATAATAAATTTAGTTAATGATTTATTAGATATATCCAGAATAAGTAAAGGAAATGAATATTTAGATTTAAAAAAAGTTGATTTATTAGATCTTGTAAAAAAGGAAGTAGATTTTTATAAAAAAGAAGGAGAGAAAAAAAATATATCTTTTATTTTTAAAAAACCTTTAAACAAAGAAAAATTTATTGTAAAAATAGATTTTGAGAAAATTAGAATAGTAATAGATAATCTTATAAGAAATGCTATTAAATATACACCAAAAGGAGGGAAAATAGTAATTTCTTTAAAAAAGAGAAAAAAAGAAATAGAGTTTTCTATTAAGGATAACGGTATTGGCATTCCTCAGGATCAGCAAGATAAAATCTTCAGAAAGTTTTTTAGAGCAGATAATGGTAAAAAGATAGACACCACTGGTTCAGGATTAGGGCTATATATCGCTAAAAGCATTATTGAGGCTCACAATGGCAGAATTTGGTTTGAATCAGAAGAAAATAAAGGGACAACATTTTATTTTACTTTACCGATAAAGAGTTAATAAATTTTAATTTATTTCAGCTTTCAAACATTTCTAAAAGATATTTTGAGATGTTTGGAGGTTGGAATAATTATATTTATGAAAAAGATTTTAGTTGTAGAAGATGATAAATTTTTAAGAGAGTTAATTATGCAAAAACTTATTAAAGAAGGATATGAAATTATAGAAGCAAAAGACGGGGAGGAAGGAGTAGGGAAAGTCAGGGAAGATAAGCCGGATTTGGTGCTGTTAGATCTTATTTTGCCTGGCATTGATGGGTTTGAGGTTTTGGCAAGGATAAAGAGTAATCCTGAAACTTCCAATGTGCCAGTAATCATTCTTTCAAATTTAGGTCAAAAAGAAGACGTGGAAAAGGCATTAAACGAAGGAGCGAATGATTATTTAGTGAAGGCTCATTTTGCTCCAGATGAAATAATTAAAAAAGTGAAAACAGTATTGGGCGAATAAATTTTATTTATGCCTGAACTGCCAGAGGTTGAGACTACAATTCAGAGTTTAAAAACTGGCCGAGCACCTGTTTTAGGGGCTCGGTTTATTGATGTTTGGACAGATTCTCCGAAAATGATTAAAAATCCAAAGAGCTTTTTATTGTTTAAGAAAAAGATAATAAATAGAGAAATTCAAGATATTTGGCGAAGAGGAAAAAATATTATTTTTACCCTTTCAGGAAATCTATTTCTCTTAATTCATCAAAAATTAACAGGTCATCTTTTAGTAGGAAACTGGGAGAAGGTAAATAATAAATGGGAACCAATAGATAAAAAGAGTGCTTTGAATGAAGCAGTTAATAAATATATCCATTTTTTATTTTGGTTAGATAGTGGCTTAATGATTGCTTTGTCTGATTTAAGAAAGTTTGCCAAAATAGAAATTTTAACAAAAAAGGAGTTGGATGATGAGTTGAAAAATTTAGGTGTAGAACCGTTGGATAAGGATTTTACTTTTAAGAAATTTAAAGAGGTTTTAAGAAAAAGGAAAGGCAGAATTAAGCAAGTGTTAATGGATCAGAAAATAATAGCCGGCATTGGTAATATTTATTCAGATGAAATTTTATTTAAAGCAGGGGTTAATCCTTTTCGCTTAATTAATTCTTTATCTGAAGAAGAATTAAAGAAAATTTATTTAGCAATGAAAGAAATTTTAAGTTTATCTATTCGTCTTCAAGGAGAATCGTTTGCTGATTACCGTCTGCCAAATGGAGAAAGAGGAGGATTTGATAAAATGATTAAGGTTTATAGAAGAGAAGGAAAAAAATGTTTTCGTTGTAAAGGAGTAATTCAAAGAAAAATTATTGGAGGTCGTTCTACTTATTTTTGTCCTAAATGTCAAAAGTAATCTTGTATTTATATAATATGATTATATTTTTTTACGGAGAGGATACATATAGGATAAAAGAAAGTGTTAAGTTAATGATTGAGAAATATAGAAAGAAGGGCTTTGTTCTGAAATTTTTTGATTGTCAAGAAAATAGTTCTGATTTGATAGATTATTTTAGAGAGGAGGTTAATCAATATTCTATATTTAAGAAAAGAGAATTGGTGGTTGTTTCTAATGTTTTTTCTTCTCCTGAAAGCGTTAGAAAAAAAATATTAGAGGAGAAGGAAAAATTAACAGATCCAAAGAATGTTTTTTTGTTTTTTGAAGAAAAAAAAGAGATTAACCAAAAAAGTGATTTTTTTTCTTTTTTTAGAAAAGAAGCAAAATGTCGGGAATTTAAGGTGCTTTCTTTTGGAGAGGTAAGAATTTGGGCAGGAAGAAAATTTAATGAAAGGAATTTTAAAGTTGATAAGTCTGCTTTAGAATTGTTGGCCCAATATGCGGGTAGTAATCTTTGGAGAGTGAAGAATGAGATTGAGAAGTTAATAAATTATAAAATTAAGGAAAAGGTTGTAGAAGAAAAAGATATAAAAATGTTGGTTGAACCAGAGACTTTAGAATTAAATATCTTTACAATGATTGATGCTATTTCTCAAAAAAACAAAAGCAAAGCATTAAAGTTGCTCAGGTTTTATTTAGAAAAAGGAGATTCGCCTTTATATCTTTTAACAATGATAAGTTATCAATTTAGAAATTTATTAATAGTTAAAGATCTTATAAGAAAGGGATATTATTATGATCTTGCCTTAAAAAAAAGCGGACTTCATCCTTTTGTGTTTAAAAAAACCTATTCTCAATCTTTTAAGTTTAGTTTTGAAGAATTAAAAAAAATCTATCAAAAAATTTTAGAGATAGATTTTACGATTAAAAGCGGAAAAATCGAACCTTTTTTTGCTTTAGAATTGTTTATTATTCAGATTTAATTGTTTCTTTGGTTTTATTGATTAGTTTTGTAATTCTTGATTTTTTTCTAGAAGCAGTATTTTTTTTGATAACATTAACTTTTGCTGCTTTGTCTAAAGCTTTATATATTTTAGGCAATAAAGCATTTGCCTCTTTAATCTTTTTTTCTGAAACTAAAAGCTTTATCTCTTTAATAAGAGATTTAATTTTTCGGCGATAAATATTATTAATTGCTCTTCTTTTTAAGCTTTGACGCAACGCTTTTTTGGCAGATTTTGTTATTGGCATATTTTTGTCTAATTTATTTAATTTATAAGATAACAAAATAAGTTAAATTTGGCAAGAGAAAATAAAAATAAATGAATATTAATGAATATTTATAGTAGAAGATAGTGGTAGAAAAATAAAGATTTTGTTATTATATATTTAATATTCGTACTTTTCAATCAATTTGGTAACGAAATGAAAAAGTAAAAAACATCTTTTCAATCCTTCCTTTTTATTCCTTCAACCCTTCCCCTTCTCTTTGGAAAGAAAAAATATCTTTTATTTCCTCCCCCTTCCCAGAGGGAAGGGGGAGGAAAGAGGAGGGGGATGGGAGAGGAAACCTCCCCCACCTTAATCCTCCCCCTCCAGAGGAGGGGGAGGAAAATAAAGAGAGGAGAGGGAGGATATGAGGGGGATGGGAAATTGGTTAGCGATTAATTACATTTAAATGATTAGATATCTTAGAGGAAAAATTATAAAAAAAGAAGAAGCAAAAGATTGTTTTGTTGTGGTAGATGTCGGCGGCGTTGGTTATAGGGTTTTTGTTTCTAAAAAGACATTTGATAGTTTGCCTGATTTTGGAGAGGAGGTAGAGTTGTTTTGTTATTTTGACTTTAAAGAAAACTCAATTAAATTATATGGTTTTTTAAAAGAAGAAGAGTTGAAGTTTTTTGAAGTTTTAGGACGGATTAAAGGAGTAGGACCTAAAATTGCTTTAAATATTGCCTCCCAGTCAAACTTGGAAGAAATGAAAGAGAAGATTAGATCCAAAGATGAAAAAATTTTTGAGAATGTTCCTGGTATAGGAAAGAAAAAAGCGATGGCAATTATTTTAGAGTTAAGTGATAAATTAGAGGATGTCTTTCGTATTCAGGAAAAAACAAAAAGAAAGAAAAAAAACGATGATGCAGAAGAAAGTTTAATTTCTTTAGGGTTTTCTCGCCAAGAAGCAAGAGCAGCCCTCGCGGCTGTTCCTAAGGAGATAGATGATATAGAAGGAAAAATAAAAGAAGCTTTAAAATTATTAGGAAAAAATAAATGAAAAGAATTAAAAAAATTATACCAGGTTTTTTATTGAATTTTTATCATTATTGTTTTGCTTTGATTGGAGGAGTGTTTTATAGATTGTCTTTTTTTACTTCTAAAAATATGACGGTAATTGGAGTAACAGGGACCAGTGGAAAGACAACAACAGTTGAAATGATAGCAAGAATTTTAGAGGAAGCAGGTTATAAGGTAGGGGTGTTATCTTCGGTTAAATTTAAAATTGGCAGTCAGGAAGAAGAAAATAAGTTAAAGATGACTATGCCTGGCAGAATGATGATACCGAAATTTTTAAGAAGGGCAAGAAAATGTGATTATGTTGTTTTAGAGGTTACTTCAGAAGGAATAAAGCAGTATCGTCATAAATTTATTCATTTTGATATTGCGGTTTTAACAAATTTAAGTCCTGAACACATTGAATCTCATGGTAGTTTTGAAAAATATAGAGAGGCTAAATTAAAACTTTTTCAAATTGCCAAAAAAACGCATATTATTAATTTAGACGATGAGAATAAAGATTATTTTTTGCCTTTTCCAGCAGAAAGAAAATATTTTTTTAGTTTGAAGAATTGTCGGCAGAAAGAAAAATTTTTTCAGGAAAACAAAAATTATCAAATTATCAGGGCTGAAAATATAGATATATCCAACCAAGGAATTAGTTTTATTTTAAAAGGAACGACTTTTCGTTTAAACTTATTGGGTAAGTTTAATATTTACAACGCTTTGGCAGCTATTTCTTTAGGGATTTCAGAAGGTATTTCTTTAGAAACCTGTAAAAGGGCATTAGAGAAATTTAAAAAAATGCCGGGAAGAATGGAAGTGGTTGTTAAATCTCCTTTTACGGTTATTGTTGATTACGCTCATACTCCAAATAGTTTAGAAAAAGTTTACAAAACAATTAAAGAAGGGTTAAAAAACAAAAAATCTAAAATGATTTGCGTTTTAGGTTCTTGCGGAGGAGGGAGGGATAAATGGAAAAGGCCAGTTTTAGGAGAGATAGCCGCCACTTATTGTGATAAAGTGATTATTACTAATGAGGATCCTTATGATGACGACCCAGAAGAAATTATAGAGAATGTCTTTCAAGGAACTAAAGGAAAGGGAGAGAAAATTTTGGATAGGCGAGAGGCAATTAGAAAAGCCTTAGAAATATCTCAAAAAAATGATATAGTTATAATAACTGGAAAAGGATCAGAACCATGGATGTGTGTAGAAAAAGGAAAGAAAATTCCATGGGACGACCGACAGATTGTGAGAGAAGAGTTAAGAAGATTATTAGAAAAATAAAATGTAATTGCTAACCAATTTGACAACCATTAAATAAGCAGTTAATTTTTAAGTAATTTGTATTCACTAAGTAAATCTCAAATGTCAAATATCCCTAAACAATTTGCTTCGCAAATTGTAAGGGCAAGCAAATCTTAAATCTACATCTTAAATCTCAAATCTAATTTAAACTCAAATCTCAAAACGCAAAGCTTAAAGCTACAGTGTAAAGCTTAAAATAATTTATTTAAATTCAAAATCCTAATTTCTAATTTTTAAAACAAATTCAAAATTCAAATGTTTAAAATTCAAAAGGAATACCCTCCCCCTCCTATTTCTTCCTCCTACTTACCTTTTCTTTTTCCTCCCTCTCCTCTCTCTCTATCTCCTCCCTCTCCTCTGGAAGGGACTCTCTTTTAATCCTCCCCCTCCTTTGGAGGGGGAGGATTAAGGTGGGGGAGGTTTTATTCCCCAT
>CAZPFE010000003.1:0-7425 GCA_964585805.1 uncultured Candidatus Saccharibacteria bacterium
GTTTTACTGAATTGATTAGATAGTACAATTTATTAAAAATTTTAGCCAGTTTTGAGGAGTGATTTCATCTAATTTTAAAGCATTTTCTAATGAATAATTACCTATTTTTGTTCTTTTTAAACTTTCCAGACAACCGCCTGTTTTTAATTTTTCTCCAATATCATTAGCTAAGGAGCGGATATAAGTCCCGCTTGAGCAATGAATTTTAAGTTCAAGTAAAGGAAAATTATATTTTATGATTTCAATTTTGTAAATTTTTATTTTTTGTTTTTTAGGTTCTATTTTAATTCCTTTCCTGGCTAATTGATAAAGTTTTTTACCTTTAACTTTTTTAGCAGAAAAGAGAGGAGGTCTTTGCCATATTTCACCTTTAAACTGCTGAATTACTTTTTTTACTTCTTCTAAACTTGGTTTTTTCTCATATTCTATTTTTTTTATTTTCCCTTCTTTGTCAAAAGTGTCTGAGATGATGCCTAATTTTATTTTAGCAAGATATTCTTTATCTAATTTTTGAAATTGGTTTAGTTTTTTTGTTGCTTTTCTGCCAATTCCTAAAATTAAAAGACCACTGGCAAGAGGATCTAGGGTGCCAGAATGTCCAATTTTTTTAATTTTAGTTATTTCTCTCATTTTATCTATAACATCATGAGAGGTGGTTCCAACGGGTTTATTGATAAGAATAAATCCTTCTTTTTCCATAATTATCTTAAACTTAAATAATCAAATCAATTTTTTCTCCGCAGTATGGACAATGACCATTTTTATCAAATTTTTTAATTTGGTATCCGTTTCTTTGAATGATTTTTTGTTTACATTTTGGGCAATAAGTGTTTTCTAAAAACAAATGAGGAGTATTGCCAATATAAACATAATTTAAGCCAGTTTCTTTGCCTATTTCATAGGCTTTTATAAGTGTTTCTTCTGGGGTATCAGGTAAATTTTTCAGTTTCCAAGAAAATTGACTGGAAAACCTGCTGATATGCCAGGGAGTTTCTGGTCCTAGATTTTGCTTAATAAAATTAGCAATTTCTTTTAGTTCTTTAGGAGAATCGTTTAAACTGGGGATAATTAAAGTAGTGATTTCTAACCAAATTTTATGCTTTTTATAATTTTTAATTTTTATTAAGTTTTCTAAAACCGGCTTTAATTTTCCTTTGACATATTTTAAATAAAATTTTTCAGAAAAACTTTTTAAATCAATATTAACCGCGTCCAGATAAGGGGAAATTAAATTAAATAATTCTTTTGACCAAAATCCATTACTAACCCAGATATTTTTAATTCCTTTTTCTTTAGCAATTTTCATTATATCTAAAGCAAATTCAGAAAAAATTGTTGGTTCAGTATAAGTATAAGAAATGCTAGGCAATTTCTTTTCTAAAGCAATATTAATAATTTCTTCAGGGGAGATTACTTCTCCTTTAATTTCGTGTTTTATTCGCGGCTCTTGAGATATTTGCCAATTTTGACAATTAAGGCATTGAAAATTACAACCAGCAGTAGCCAATGATAAAGTTAATGAACCGGGTTGAAAGTGAAAAAGTGGTTTCTTTTCTATAGGGTCAATGTTTAAAGCAACTACTTTGGAATAATTTAAAGCATAAAGTTTCCCATTTTGGTTTTCTTTAACTCCGCAAAGACCTCGTGCGTTGTTTATTATAACGCAATAATGAGCGCAATTTTGACATTGAACTTCTTGATTGTTCAGTTTTTTGTATAAATAAACTTCTTTCATATTTTTATTTTAACATAAGAAAAACAAGATTAAAGAGGGGAGAGTTGGGAGAAGGAAATTTTGTTAAATTTTCAATTTTCAATGTTTTCAATTTTCAATGTTTAATTTTTATTTAAGATTTTTTGCAAGGTCTGCCCTTGCTCAAAACTTTGAGCAAGGGCAGACCTTGCCTTATACTTGGTTGAGTTTTCTCTTCCTCTCTGTTTCCTCTCCTCCCCTTCCTTTGGAGGGGGAGGATTAAGGAGGGGGAGGTTTCTTTATTTCCCATCCCCCTCCTCTCCTCCCCCTTCCCAGAGGGAAGGGGGAGGATTGAAAAATAAAGAGAGAGGATTAAGGAGGGGGAGGGTATTTTGAATTTAAAATTTGAATAAATTAGATTTTGTGGTGAAAGGTCTGTTCTTTCTTAAAACTCTTATTATGCGATTTTTAATTTTAACCTTGTCAATTTTTAAAATTTTTGTTTTAATATAATAGGTTTTTGAAAAATAAAAAGGAGGTATGTGTAATGAGAAGGTGTCCTGTGTGTGGAGAATGGTTAAGGGTAGATAGATGGATTGTCTGCCCTTGTTGTGGACATGTGATTCATTTTAAAGTAAAAAAAGGGAAAAAATTTATTAGGGTGAGGGCAATTCCTCACCCCCCAAATTATAAAATTTCCCAAAAATAAAAGTAAGAGAGCCGAGGTTAGAGGCAACCTCGGCTAATTTTTTGAAATTGATTTTCTTTTTAATTTTATTAAGATGTAATTACTAACCAATTTAGTAATGGTTTGATTGTTATTATCTCCCTCCCCCACCTTAATCCTCCCCCTCCAGAGAGGGGGAGGAAAAATGGTAAAGAAAAGAAGAGGATAAGATAAAAAGAAAAAAGGGAGAGAATGGAAGAAGGAAGGGAGAGGATATAGGTGAAGATTGGTCTACTTGCTTAAACAACTTTTAAAATTATTCTTTTATTTTATTATTAATAGTACAATTAAGATAAAAGAATACTATAATTTATGAAAAGACATCGTATTTTTATTGCCATCAATTTGGAAAAAGAAATAAAAAATATTCTTTTTGGTTGGCAAGAAGAAATTAAAAAGAAATTTTCCTTTTTAGAAGAAGAGTTGGGCAGAAAAATTGTTAAGCCGGTTGGAAAAGAAAATTTTCATATTACAATAGAATTTTTAGGTTATTTAGAAGAAAAAAGGATAGAAAAATTAAGAAAAGTTTTTAATTATGCTGTTTTAAGAATAAATCCGTTTTTAATTCATTTTAATGAAATTACTTATAGTCCTTCAGAAAAACAGCCAAGATTAATTTGGGTTAAAGGAGAGAAATCAGAAAATCTTTCTTTGTTACGCAATAGGATAAGAGATGTTTTAAGAGAAAATGAAATTTTAAAAAGCTTTGAAAATCAGGAGCTGCTGCCTCATATTACTTTATTTAGGATTAAACAGTGGGAGTGGAGAATGATAGATTTAGAAGAAAGGCCAGAAATTAAAAAAAATGTTAATCTTGAAATCAAAGTAAACTCTTTTGAGATAATGGAAAGTAAATTAAAAAGACAAGGAGCAGAATACGCAATTTTAGAAAAAATTTCGCTTTCTAAAAAAGATAAAAATAGTTAAGCTTTAAAAATGAAAATTTTATGAAAGTGCATTTTATTGGTATAGGGGGCATTGGTGTTAGCGCTCTTGCACATTATTATTTAGCAAAAGGCGCTCAAGTAAGTGGTTCTGATTTAGTTTACTCAGAAATTTTAGACTCTTTAAAAAAAGAAGGGGCGGAAATTTTTATTGGCAAACATTCAGAACGCAACTTAAGAAGAGATACTGATTTAGTTATTTATAGTCCAGCGGTTAAATCTGATAATCCAGAAATTAAAAAAGCAAAGAAACTAAAGATTCAAATTCAAAGTTATCCCCAAGCTTTAGGTGAATTAACCAGACAATATTTTACTATTGCGGTTTGCGGTACTCATGGCAAGAGTACGACTACAGCAATGATTGCTTTAATTTTAGTTAAATCTGGTTTAGACCCGACTGTTATAATAGGGACAAAGTTAAATGAATTTGGAAGAAGTAATTTTAGAGCAGGAAAGAGCAAATATTTAGTTATTGAAGCAGATGAACATTTTGCTTCTTTTTTGAATTATTCGCCAAAGATAATTGTTTTGACGAATATAGAAGCGGATCATTTGGATTATTATAAAAATCTAAGTAATTATATAGATGCTTTTAGAAAGTTTATTAATTCTTTACCGGATGATGGTTTTTTGGTGATAAATAGAGACGATAAAAATAGTCAGAAAATTTTTAATATGAATGAGAAAAAGAAAACAAGTAAGAAAATTGATATCGAGTTTTATTCTTTTAAAGATAAAGAAGTAGAAAAGTTAAGAGAAATTCTCCAAGTTCCCGGCAGGCATAATATATATAATGCCCTAGCCGCTTTAAAAGCGGCAAGAATTCTTGGAATTTCTGATAAGCAATCTTTTGATACTTTGTCAAGATATAGAGGGTCTTGGCGCCGTTTTGAGATAAAAGAAGGAGAGATAAACAATAAAAATTTTATTCTTATTTCAGATTACGGTCATCACCCGACAGAAATTAAATCTACTTTAGAAGGAGCGAGGGAGAAGTTTTCATCTAAAAAGATTATTTTGATTTTTCAACCCCATCAGTACCAAAGAACATATTATTTGTTTAATAATTTTGTTGATGTTTTTAGAAAGGGCGCTAGGGATTTTTTGTTTGATAAAGCGATTATTATAGATATTTATGATGTTGTCGGTAGAGAGGATAAAAAAATAAAAGAAGAAATAAATGCAGAAAAATTGGTTAAAAAAATAAATAGTCGTAGAGTAATCTATCTACCTAAAGAAGAAATTAAAGATTGGTTGATTAATAAACTAAAAGGCGGGGAAGTGGTTATTTTGATGGGCGCCGGTGATATTTATGATTTAGAAAGTGATTTTTCACTTGACATTTATAATTAGAAAGGAAAAAATATAAATAATAGTTTGTTTAAGTTAAGGTCGGCTAAATATGGAAAGTTAAATATTAAAAAATAAAAAAGTTAAATCTATGTCAGCTAAATTAGGAGTTCTTATAATAATTGTTATCATAGGAGTAATAGTTTATTTGATAGTTAAAAGGACAAAAAGTAATGATACTAATAGGGAGACAGAGAAATCAGAATTAGAAGTTGGGGCAGAAAAAGAAGAGGGTAATTTGGAACAACCAGAATTAGAAGCTCCAGAAAAGGAAGGAGAATTAGAAGAACCTGGAAAGAAAGAAGATTTAGAGAAATAGAATAAATAAAATAAAAGAAGTAAAGTTTAAATAATATTTAACTGAAGACACTTTATTAAAAAGTGTCTTCAGTTTTTAAAGGGTTGACTTTTTTAGAGAAAGATATATTATATTTACATCAAGCAAAAAATTTAAGATAAAAAAGCCGCAGACAATGGGCAGATAAGACCCATCGAGGCATTAGATATATTATTGTTTTTTATGCTGTCTGCGGAGGAAGACAGTATTTTTTATGGCTTTAAGTAGAGAAAAAAAAGAAAAAATTATTAGTGATTTAAAGGAAAAAATAAAAGAACAAAAAGGAATGGTTTTTGTATCTATTAATGGTTTAAAAGCAAGTGATTTGTTTAGTTTAAGAAAAGAATTAAGAAAGAATGATTGTTTATTGTTGGTAGTAAAAAAGACCCTAATGAATGTTGCTTTTCAAGAATCTAATATTGATTATAACAAAACAAATTTGATTGGTCAGTTAGCATTGGTTTTTGGTTTTAATGATGAGTTGGCGCCAGCGAAGATTTCTTATGAATTTTCCCGGAAGAATGAAAATTTAAAAATTTTAGGAGGGTTTTTTGATAATAAGTTTATTGAGAAAGAGCAAGTAGTCCAATTAGCAAAAATACCTTCAAGAAGAGAACTGATTGCTAAATTAATTGGAACCACAAGGAAGCCAATTGCAGATTTTGTTAGTGTTCTTCAAGGAAATATTAAAGGTCTAATAAATGTTTTGGCCCAAAAGGCAGAATTATAAAATTATAAATTAAATTAATTTTTAGTATGGCTGAAGAAAAAGAAAATGTAAAAGAAGAAGAATCAAAAAAAGAAGATAACAATAAAGATGTAAATAAAGAAGAAAAAGAGGAGGAAAAAAAGGAAGAAGGAAAAGAGGAAGATAAAAAAGATGAGAATAAAGACGAAGAAGAAGTAGAAGTGCCGGAAAAATTTAAAGGATTAGTAGAAGAAATAGAAAAGATGTCTGTACTTGATTTAGCGGAGTTAGTTAAAGTTTTGGAGAAGAAGTTTGGTGTTTCTGCGAGTGCTCAAGTAGTTGCTGCTGCGCCGATGGGCGGTCAACCGGCTGGAGGTGGAGAAGGAGGGGCTGAAGAAAAGAGTTCTTTTACGGTTGAATTGAAGGCAGTAGGTGATAAGAAAATTGAAGTTATAAAATTAGTTAGAGATTTGATGGGCAAAGGATTAAAAGAGGCAAAGGATTTGGTTGATGCGGTTGCTAACGGTCCTCAAGTTATTAAAGAAAATGTCAAAAAAGAAGAAGCAGAAGAGTTAAAGAAAAAGTTTGAGGCAGCAGGAGCGACTGTAGAATTAAAATAAAAGTAAAAATTTTTTTAAATAATAAAAATAGAACAACATTATTTATTAGATGTTGTTCTATTTTTATTATGCGATTTTCTCTTTATTTGTTTTCATTCATTAAAAATAACTTATAAAAAAGGTTTTATTTTAACTTAATTTCATAAACTTTTTGACCATTTAACACCCAAATTGTTTTTCCATCATCAGCAATGGCAATATCTTCCAAATTATTAAATTTTTCACTCTGAAATTGTTTTATTAGTTCGCCGTCTTTGCTAATTAAAATAATTCTTCTTTCCTCTGGCTCTAAAAGGCAAAGATAGGGGAAGTCAATTTTGGTTTTTATTTTTTGAATGTTTTTTAGGGGAGGGAAGATATTTATTTTTAAGGTTTTTTTGTGCTTGCCTCTATAAAATTGGGCAATAGAATTGTCTTGATTTAATATCCAGATAGATCCGTCAATAGTCATTGATTTTGGTTGAAAGCAATAATCTTTATCTTTTAACCATCTTTGAGGCAAGCCAAATTTTCCGTTAGAAAGATGAGGATATTTAATTAGTTGGCAGTTTGTTTTGTCTAGAACATAGATATTTGAAAAATAAGAAGTAAAGATATCAAAACTAAAAGGAAAAGGAGGCGGAGTTAAAGAAGGAGGTAAAGAAAAAGAAGGAAAGATTTGAGAAATTTCTTTATTGGATTCCTGAGGATTTTCAATTATTTCTAAGTTAGTTAATTTGCTTAATTTCTTTTCAATATCTTTTTTTAGGGCTTGGACATCCTTGTTTTTTTCTTTGTTTTTTTCTTGCTGTTTTTCTAAATCATTTATTTTTTGCCAAGCATTTTCTAAGGAAAGAATTGCCTTTTCTTTTTCTCCGATAATAAGAAACGATTCGGATTGGTCTATATCTTTTTTAATTTCTGTTAAAGAGTGCTTAAATGAATTTTCCTTTTGAATTACCTTTTTAATTTTCAAATAACCTGAAAAAATAGCACCAAAGAAAAATAATAAGACGGAAAAGAGAAGAATTATTCTTTTAATTTGTTGATAATTCCGAGAGTTTTTATATTGTTCTATCCAATTATT
>CAZPFE010000003.1:7435-23516 GCA_964585805.1 uncultured Candidatus Saccharibacteria bacterium
TGTTTTTTTAATATTTTTTTTGTTTTTCTTATTGGTTTTGATATTTGGGTAGAAATATAAAAGCCAAAGAGAAATTTTATTTTTAAAACGATTAAACGAAGAGGAAATTTTTAAACCGAGAGTTTTCAATTTTTTTTCTATATTTTTTATTAGTGAAGCAAATAGCAATTTTTGTTTTTTAATTTTTGTTTTTTGCTGAAAGCGAAAATTTATTTTTTTGATTTTCTTTTTTATTTCTTTTATTGCTTTTTTATTTTTGAGGCTTGATCTATTGATGTCTTTTAATTTAAAAAGAATTAGACAAATACCAGAAATTTTTTTTCCTTCTTTCTTTTCAAATAGAAAAGAAGGGAATATTTTTTTAATATCGTTTTCTTTTATTTCTTCTTGAAAAGATAAGGCGGCTATCTCTTTAATTTTGTTTTCTTTTTTTAAGAAATTAAAGAGGTCCTGAGTTAGGACTAAAATTAAATCTCTTTCTTTTATTTTGCCGCTGGCAAAATTAAAAAATATTTTTAAGGGATAAGGTTCTATTTCTTTATCTAAATCTTTGCCTATATCGTTAATTTCTCCTTCTCTAATTAAAAGGATTTTTAACTTGCCTGTTTTTGAAAAAATTAAAATGTCTTTATTTATAGAAAGAATAGCCGCGTTTAGATTTCCAAGCCAGTTTACATTATTGTTTTTTACTTCATTAGCCAGAAATTGGTTTGCCTTTTCTAAAGAGTCAGAAATGGCTTTTTCTTGGTTTTTAATTGAAAGATTGTAATAATTTTTTTTGATTATTTGGGCGAGATTGTTTATTAATTTTTTATTTTCTGGGATGGCATTTTTTATTTCTTCTATTATATATAGAGTGCCTAATTTTTTTTCGTAAGATTTTTCCGGTTCAAACACAAAACTATCAAAAATATGGTCTTCTTTGGACTGAGGATTAAAGTGTAGCTCAAAAACTTGCATAACTGTCTTCTTTCGTATAATATTTATAAAATAAGGTTTTTGTTCATTATAGAATAAATATCTGGAAATTTAAATAATAGATTAATAAAGGTTTTTAGCAAAAATTTGTTGTTTTAATTGATTTTAATTTTTGATAAAATTAAAAATTAAAAAATATGGAAAATCAAAATTGTTTGTTTTGTAAAATTATTAAAAAAGAAGTTCCGGCAGATATAGTTTTTGAAGATGAAAATTTCATTGCCTTTAAAGACATTAATCCAAAGGCAGAAATTCATCTTTTAATTGTTCCTAAAAAGCATATTTCTTCTGTTAAAGAAGCAAGTGAGGAGGATAAAGATATATTAGGAGGTTTAATTTTAACAGCCAAAAAGATAGCCGAAAAAGAAAATATTCAGGGCTATAAGCTTATTATTAATGTTGGAAGAGAAGGAGGACAAGTGATTGATCATATTCATCTTCATTTGTTGGCAGGGCGTTTTTCTGGTACCCAACTTTCCCACTTGCCATAATTTTTTTAAAATGTTATAAAAATAAACTATAAAAATTAAGAATATATTAGAATGCCTTTAGAAGTGAAAAGAAAAAATAAAGAAACATCACAAGCTTTAATTAGACGCTTTTTGAAAAAAATTAAACAAAGCGGTATTTTGCTTGAGGCAAGAAAGCGTCAGTTTTTTGAAAAAAAGAAAAGCGAACAAATGAAGAAAAAAGCAGCTTTAAGAAGGGAGGCTTTAAAAAAGAAATATGAAAGATTGGAAAAACTGGGTTTGTTAAGAAAGTAGAGTGTTTGTGATTTATGATAGAAATAGTTAATTTTACTCCTTTTGATGTTAAGGAAACTGAGTTTAGGAAAATTGTCCAAAATATATTAAAGGCAGAAAAAAAAGAAAATAAAAGCTTGTCAATAGTTATAGTTGGTCGGGATCGTATTAGGAAATTAAACAGGAAATATAGAGGGAAAAATAGGATAACAGATGTATTAAGCTTTGAAAGCAATTTTGATTTTCCCGAATTAGAAGATAGTAAAGAAACTAATTTATTGGGAGAAGTTGTTATTTGTCCTTCAGTGATAAAAGAAAATGCTAAACATTATAATACTTGTTTCGAAAGAGAATTATTCCGTGTTTTAATTCACGGAATTTTGCATCTTTTAGGGTATGATCATAAAAATAAAGAAGAAGAAAGGGTGATGAGAAAAAAAGAAGAGGAGTATCTTTATCATTTTTATAGAAAGAATGTTAAGAGTAGTAGGGATTGACATATTTTTAGAAAAAGTTATACTTTAAAAATGTGATTGGCCTGAAAAGCAAGGGCCAGAGATGAAAGGTCGATAAGATTGATTTAATGATTGTAAATTTAAAAAAAGATTATGCCTGAAAAAGATAAAGAATTTCTTGAATATGTTGTTAAGGAGTTAGTAGATCACCCTGAGGATGTCAAAATTGAAAGAAAAGTTGACGAAATGGGAGTTCTACTCTCCTTAAAAGTTAACCCTAAAGATATGGGTCAGGTGATTGGTAGAAAGGGGTCCACCGCTAGGGCTATTAGATCTTTAGTCCGCATTATTGGACTTAAAAATCATGCTAGAGTTAATTTAAAGATTGAAGAGCCCGAAGGCGGTAATAAGGACAATGGACAAGGGAATGAAGAGAAACAGTCTGAAGGATTAGAAGATTTAAAGATATAAAAATTTGTTTGCTAAAACGCATTTGAAATTTCCTGAAACAGCGCTATTATTAATAAAATAGCGCTGTTTCTAATTTAGGGACATTAAATATTATTATTTTAGAGAAGAATATGCGGTTTGATGTAATAACTATATTTCCAAATTTTTTTCAGCCATTTCTTTCTGAAGGGTTAATTAAAAAAGCCATAGATAAGCATATTTTGAAGATTAATATTCATAATCTAAGGGATTGGGCGGTGGATAAGCATAGAACTGTTGACGATAGACCGTTTGGCGGGGGTTTAGGGATGGTAATGAAAGTTGAACCGATTTATAGGGCAGTAGAATCAGTAAAGGAACAATTTAAAGAAAATAAGAATAAAAAAACAAGAAGAATTAAAAGAAAAATTATTTTATTTACTCCTCGAGGGAAGAAATTTAATCAAAATATTGCTTCTCAGTTAAGCAAAATGGACCAGGTAATTTTAATTTGTGGTAGATATGAAGGAGTTGATGAAAGAGTGGCTAAATATATTGCTGATTTAAAGTTATCAATTGGTAATTATGTTTTAATGGGAGGGGAATTGCCAGCAATGGTAGTAATGGAGTCTGTTGTTAGGTTAATACCTGGCGTAATTGGAAAAACTCAACTTTTAAACGAGAGAATTGTTTCAGACTCTAATAAAAAAGGTTTTATTGAGTATGCTCAATATACTAGGCCAGAAGTTTTTTCTCCTAAAAAAGGAATTAAATGGCGAGTTCCAAAGGTTTTAATTTCTGGTGACCATAAAAAAATAAAAGAATGGAAAGAAAAACATAAAAGGATTATTATTTAAAGTAAATTTGGGAAACTTTACATCTTCTCATTATTTAATTATACTGAAAATTAAGAAACAGAAGTAAAATGAGTTTATTTTTATGAGTAATTTATATGAATTACCAAAGATAAAAGGGCCAGAATTAAAAGGTTTTTTTAAACCTTCGGATAATTTTAAAAAGAAATCCCGTTTATTTGTTATTCTTATTATTCTTTCTATTATTTTTGGTTTTATAGGCGGTGGGTTGGCAAGTGGTTTTTTTTATTTTCAAATTCAAGATTATCTTAAGAAAATTACTGTTCCGTCAGAGGGTCATTCTTTTGCAAAGTTAGAAAGTGGGTATACTCCTCAAACTTCGCAAGAAGAAGCAATTATCCAGGCAGTTAAAAAGGTTTCGCCAGCAGTAGTTAGTATTATTATCACAAAAGATATGCCTGTTTATGAGGAATATTTTGAGAATCCATTTAAGGAGTTTGAGCAGTTCTTTGGACCAATGCCAGAATTTAGAATTCCTAAATATAGACAAAAAGGTGTTGAGAGAAAAGAGATAGGAGCGGGAACAGGATTTATAATTTCAAAAGATGGTTTAATTTTAACAAATAAACATGTGGTTTTAGATGATAAGGCAGAATATACAGTTCTATTAAATGATGGACGGAAATTTTCAGCAAAAGTTTTAGCAAAAGATCCAGTTCAAGATTTAGCTGTAATTAAAATTCAAAATCAAAAAGCAGTTAACGGAGAAGGAAAGGTGATTTCTAAACCATTTCCAACAGTAAAATTAGGAGATTCTGATACTCTTCAGATTGGGCAAACAGTAATTGCAATTGGAAATGCATTGGGAGAATTTAGGAATACAGTTTCTGTTGGAGTTGTTTCTGGTTTAGGAAGAAGGATTACTGCTTCTGGAGGAGATTTTGTGGAAACTTTAGAAGATGTAATCCAAACTGATGCAGCTATCAATAAAGGAAATTCAGGCGGACCTCTTTTGAATTTAAAAGGAGAAGTAATAGGAGTAAATACAGCAATGGCTTTGCAGGCTCAAAGTATTGGTTTTGCTATTCCTATTAATAAAGCAAAGAGAGATATTGAACAAATTAAAAAGACAGGGAAAATAATTTATCCATTTTTAGGTATTCGTTATGTTTTGATTGATGAAGAGGTAAAAACAAAAAGGAATTTGCCAGTAGATTATGGGGCTTTGATTGTGAAAGGTGATAAGGGAGAACCAGCAATTATACCTAATTCAGCAGCAGCAAAAGCAGGATTGAAAGAAGGAGATATTATTCTTGAATTTAATGGTGAGAAAATTACTTCTAAAAATAGTTTATCCAAAATTATTTCTAAATATAATCCTAGTGATAAAGTAAGTTTAAAAATTTTGAGAGATGGAAAAGAAATAACAAAAGAGGTGATTTTAGGAGAGAGAAGTGAATAGATAGAGATAAAAGATAAAAATGATATCAATCATAAAATAAAAATTATAAAAATTTATGAATGGAACAAATTTTACTCATAAAGCCCAAGAAGCAATATTATCTGCTCAATCAATTGCCAGAGAGAGAGGACAACAACAGGTTGACGCTCTTCATTTATTGATGGCTCTTCTTTCTCAGGAGGATAGTATAGTTTTAACTTTATTAAGAAAGTTAGGAGCAGATATTGAAGGAATGAAGAAGAAGGTGAATAGCGCTTTGAATGTCTTACCGACAATTAGTACTCCTCAAGGGTTTGGGCAACTTTATTTAACCCAAGATATGGCAAAAGTTTTAGATGCTGCTCGGGAGGAAGCAATGAAAATGGGAGATGAATTTATTTCAGTAGAGCATTTGTTCTTGGCACTTTTTCTTGTAAACACGCGGGCAAAAGAAATTTTAGAGAATGCTTCTCTTTTAAAATCAGAAGGTAAAGCTGCTACTTTAGAATTCGGTAAAATAGATTATGATACTGTTTTGAAGAATTTAGCAGAAATTAGAGGAAGTACAAGAATTACTGATCCTGAACCAGAATCAAAATATCAAGTAATTGATAAATACACCCGAAATTTAACAACTTTAGCCCGTCAAGGAAAATTAGATCCTGTTATTGGTCGTGAAGAAGAAATTAGACGATTAATGCAGGTTCTTTCAAGGAGAACAAAGAATAATCCAGTGTTAATTGGCGAAGCAGGTGTAGGAAAAACAGCTATTGTTGAAGGTTTAGCCCAGCGGATTGCTAAAGGTGATGTTCCAGAAAGTTTAAAGGATAAAGAAATTATTTCATTAGATTTAGGATCATTAATAGCTGGAACAAAATATAGAGGAGAATTTGAAGACAGAGTTAAAGCTCTTTTAAAGGAAATTAATAAAGCAGCTGGAAAATATATTCTTTTTATTGATGAGCTTCATACTATTGTTGGGGCTGGTGGCGCTGAAGGAGCAATTGATGCTTCCAATCTTTTAAAGCCAGCTTTAGCCAGAGGTGAATTGAGAGCAATTGGTGCAACTACTTTAAAAGAATATCAAAAATATATTGAAAAGGATGTTGCTTTAGAGAGAAGGTTTCAACCTATATATGTGGCTGAGCCTTCTATTGAAGATACAATCGCAATTTTAAGGGGAATAAAAGAAAAATATGAAGTACATCATGGTTTGAGAATAAAGGATTCAGCAATAGTGGCAGCAGCAAAACTTGCCGCGCGTTATATAACTGGTCGTTTTTTACCAGATAAAGCAGTAGATTTAATGGATGAAGCAATGTCTGCTTTAAGATTGGAAATAGAATCAGAACCTGCTGAATTAGATGAAATGAGAAGAGAGATTCAAAGATTAGAAATAGAAAGAGAAGCTATTAAAAAGGAGGAGGATTCAGGAAAAAGATTAAAGGCAATTAATAGAATGTTAGCTGATTTAAAGGAAAAAGCTAAAAATTTTGAACTGCAATGGCAGGCAGAGAAAGAGTTGATTCAAAAAATCAGAAATCTCAAGAAAGAAATTGATAATCTTTCTTTCCAAGCAGAAGTTGCTCAGAGAGAAGGTGATTTACAAAGAGTAGCAGAAATTAAATATGGAGAAATTCCAGAATTATTAAAAGAAGTGAAAAGGACAGAGCAAAAATTAGCTCGAATTCAAAAGAAGCATCCTATTTTAAAAGAAGAAGTTGATGAAGAGGATATTGCTAAAGTTGTTTCTAAATGGACAGGGATTCCAGTGACTAAACTGATGGAGACTGAGGCAAAGAAATTAGAAAGGATGGAGGAAATTTTATCTAAAAGAATTATTGGTCAGGAAGAGGCAATTAAAGCAATTTCTAATGCAATTAGGCGGTCACGAGCAGGTATTTCAGAAGAAAATAGACCACTTGGTTCGTTTATGTTTTTAGGTCCTACGGGAGTTGGAAAAACAGAAACCGCCAAAGCGTTAGCCGAGTTTTTATTCAATGACGAAAGCGCTTTAATTAGATTAGATATGTCTGAGTATATGGAGAAGCATGCTGTTTCTAAATTGATAGGTTCTCCTCCGGGTTATGTTGGTTATGAAGAAGGAGGACAATTAACAGATAAAATTAGGCGTAGGCCTTATAGCGTAATACTTCTTGATGAAATTGAAAAGGCTCATCCTGAAGTTTTTAATATTCTTCTTCAAGTTTTAGAAGATGGACGGCTTACTGATGCTAAGGGAAGGGTGGCTTCTTTTAAAAATGCTATTTTGATTATGACTTCTAATATTGGTTCTGAACACATTATTAAAATGGGTTCTCTTGGCTTTTTAGGTAAAAAACAAGAAATGGAGAGAAGATCATTAAGAGAAAAAGTGATGGATGCTTTAAAAGAAAGTTTTCGACCAGAATTTTTGAATAGAATAGATGAGATAATTATTTTCAATTATTTAGGTAAAAAGGAAATTAGGAAAATAGTAGATCTTGAAGTAGCTAAAGTTGCTAAAAGATTAGAAGAGAAAGGAATTAAAATTAAAGTTTTAGAGAAAGCAAAGGATCTTTTAGCAGAAAAAGGATTTGATCCTAATTTAGGCGCTCGACCTTTAAGAAGAGTTATTCAGAGAAAAGTACTTGATCCTTTAGCTTTAAAGATAGTTTCCGGTGAGATTAAAAGAGGAGATGATGTAATAGTGGATGTTGAGAAAGGAGAGATTATTATTAGAAATTCCAAGCGAAAAAAGAAAAAATAAGATGAATAATTAAAAATGAAAAAAGCGTTTTTAAAGATAGTAGCGATATTTATAATTGGTTTTAGTGGGGGTTTGTTGGCTAATTATTATAATTATTCTCAACTTAAGGGACAAATAGATAATTTAATAACTGAAAAGAATTTGTTGTCTCAAAAAATGTGTAGTGACGAGAAGAATTTTTCTAGTGGAGAGAAGGAGGATAGTTTAAAAGAATTGGTAGGAAGAGTTGAAAAGTCAGTTGTTGGGATAAGAACTGAAACTCGGAATAAAAAAGTGATACTTGGTTCAGGTTTTGTTATTACTTCTGATGGCTTGATAATTACTTTAGCAGACATAGTACCACCAGGAGAAAAATTTGTTTTTTGGATTAATGGCAAAGAGGTAAATTATCAAGTTTTAAAACGAGACTTAAAGAACAATTTAGCCTTAATAAGGATAAAAGATGATAGCGGCTTTCTTACCACCCCTTTTGTTAATCCTGAAGATTTACTAACAGGAGAAAAGATATTTGTTCTTGGCTTAATTCTTTTTAATAAAGATAAAGCAGTTAAAATTGTTAATACAGGTATTATTAGGTCTTTAGAGCTGGATGAAGATATTACGACTAATATCAAGGAAGATGTTTATCTAAAAGGAGGGCCAGTGTTTGATTTTAAGGGTAAATTTATCGGTTTAGCAGAAATCAATAAGGAAGGAGAATTGAAAATAATACCTCCTCAAGTTATTCATCAATTTATTGGGTTTTAAAACTAATTTAGTTTTTTTCAAAAAGAAGTAGAAATAACGTTTTGATAAAATTGACAATTTCTTCATTTTCTAAAGAAAAGTGTATCTTATTAGAAGAAAAGAGAATTACCTTTTCGGTTATAACTCCTATGCCTTTAAATTTTATTATTTCTGCAACAAAAGGAGAATTTTTTGTTTCTAAATAAGGAAGAGAGATGTTAGATTTTTTTAAAGAAAATTCTTTTATTTTTATTGATCCTAGTCTTTTTTTTATTTTTTGATATATTTGAATTCGTTGTTTATCATTTAAAATTTTTTTATCAGTAATAAAAAGGTAAATTTCCTTATTTAAAGTTGTTAAAAATTCATCAAGGAGAATTTCAAAGCCAGTTTTGCCATAATAGATTTTAATGTTTTTTTCTTTGTTGAGATAATATTTTCCTCTTAAAACAGCGATTATTCTGGTCAACTCTCTTTCTTTTTCTTCTAATTCTTTTTTGGCGATTTTTATAATTTTAAAGAGGTTATCGGGTGATTGAGCACTAAAATATTTTTTTGTCTTTTCTTTGTTTTCTTTGATTAGATTCTTTTCTTTTAATTTTTTAATTATTTCATAAGTAGTTGGTCGGCTAATTCTTATTTTTTTGGCTAAATCTTGAGCAGAAATATATCCTGTTTCTAAAAGAGTAAGATATGCTTCTGCTTCTTTACTTGTTAAACCAAATTTTTTTAGCTCTAACGGTAAAGGATTAAAATTATTTCCCAGAAATATTTATTTTTATTTTTAGTTTATTATACAATAATAAATAAAGATAAGGAACATAATTAGAAGAGTATTATGGTTAATAATAGTTTTCAAGAAAGAGTTTATCAAATAGTTAAAAATATCCCTTTAGGCAAAACAATGACTTATAAAGAAGTAGCAGAGAAAGCGGGTTCGCCGCGAGCTTGGCGGGCAGTTGGTAATATTCTTCATAAGAATAAAGACCCTCAGATTCCTTGCCACCGAGTTATCAGGTCTAATGGAGAGATAGGCAATTATAATCAAGGAAAGGCAAAGAAGATATATTTACTTAAAAAAGAAGGAGCAATATAATATAAAATAATTAAATAATTTAAAATGTCTATATGTCTAATATAATTAAAACTAAAATTTATTATTTAATATTTTTTATTTTAATTTTTCTTCTAATAGGAGGTTTATTATTTTTCAAATTAAACAGTCAAAAAAAATTAGAACAAGAGATAAAAAATAATTCTCAAACGAGTATGGAACTTTTAAGTCCTGCTTTTAATAATAATGATTTTATTCCTCAAAAATATACTTGTGATGGAGAAAATATTAGTCCTCCTTTGATTATTAAAGAGGTTCCTCAAGGTACTAAAAGTTTAGTTTTAATTGTTGATGATCCTGACGCTCCAATAAAGGTGTGGGTTCATTGGTTGGTTTGGAATATTTCTCCTTCTGTCAAGGAAATAAAGGAAGGAGAAAAGGTAGAAGGCGCGGTTGAAGGATTAAATGATTTTGGCAGGAATTCTTATGGCGGGCCTTGCCCTCCAAGAGGCGTGCATCACTATCACTTTAAATTATATGCGCTGAATAAAACTATTAATCTTCCTTCTTCTTCAAGAAAAAAAGATTTAGAAGAAGCAATTTTAGGCTCTGTAATTGCTAAGGCAGAATTAGTAGGTCTTTACCAAAGAAAAAGAAGATGAAAATAAAAAAATTTTTTTATTTTTCAATAACAATTATCGGGATTATTCTTTTAGGGTGTTTTTATTTTTCTGATTATAGAAATTTTTCTAACTATAATTCAGGAGAGAATTCTAATCCTAATCAATGTCCTTCTTCAGAGGTAATAGTAACTAAGGTTATTGATGGTGATACGATAGTGGTGGAAGGAGGATATCATATTCGCCTTTTAGGCATTGATGCAGATGAAAAAAATTATCCTTGTTATGAAGAAGCTAAAAAGAGATTAGAAGAATTAATTTTAAACAAGAAAGTTAGATTAGAAAAAGGTTCTTTGGACTTAGATCAATATGATCGTTGTTTAAGGTATATCTTTCTTGGTGATGAGAATATAAATTTAGAAATGGTGAAGGAAGGGTTGGCAGTGGCTCGTTTTTATAGCCCAGAAGAAAAATATAGAAATGAGATTTCTCAAGCAGAAAAAGAGGCAATGACTAATAAGATCGGATGTAAATGGAAAGAAAAAGGAGGAGAGAATGAGTTAAAGGTTGAAGATAGTGAACAATGGCAAAGATTGACTTCTTCAAGGACAGGTTATAAGCTTATTAAAGCTTGTCAAGCAGGGGATTATTTAGGAGAAAAAGTTATTGCAGAGGGTAGGATAGTAGATACTTATTATAGTTCTTCAAAAGGAGTTGTTTTTTTAAATTTTGAAAAGCCTTATCCAAACCAATGTTTGACCGGAGTTATTTTTAGCGATAGTTTAGAAAATTTTAAAGATAATCCTCAGGAGTATTATTTAAATAAAATAGTCAGGATAATAGGAGAGGTAAAAGAATATAAAAATAGGCCGGAAATAATTTTAGATACTCCTCAACAGATAGAAGTATTAGAATGAATTTTTTAAATTTTAAATAGTTCTACTAAACAACCTGTTTAGACATTGACTTTTTGTTTGAATTTTTTATTGTTTTATAATGTTCTTTAATAGAAAATTAACAGAGTAAGGAGGAAAAAGGAGGGAAGAAGAATGATTGATTACAAAAAAGCGTTAAAGATTATGAGAGAGGTTTTAGAAGCGCTTGCTGAGCAGAGGTCTGTAAAGCAAGCGATCGTAGAATCAATGGCTGATATTTTAGGAATAGAAAGGTGCGCTGTGTTTAAAATTTATCGAAAAGAGGAAGATAGGAGGGTGATATTATGTAAAATTGTGGCTGGAATACCTAAGAACGAGCACAAGATAGGCTTAACAGAGGAGATACACAGGTATCCCGATATTCAACGGGCAATAGAGACAAAAAAAGTTCTTTTTATCCAGGACCCAAAGGATAATCCTCTGACTTTTTATTTTGTTGATGCTGTAATAGAGAAGGATATCAATCAGATTCTCTACATCCCTATATTTTTTAATAACAGATCAAAAAGAACAATCGGAGTAGTTGTTTTAGATGCTATAGGAAAAAGGAGATTTTCAGATGAAGAGGTGGAGTTTTGTCAAGAGATTGGAAGAGTTCTTTCTTTAATTTTAGAGCAAGAGGAAGTTATTGTGGAAAACGTGAGGGATAAGTTTTTAAATAAGACAGTAGGTTTAGGTGGCTTCGCGGAAAGGATAAGAAAACATTCCCAAAAAATTGTAGAGATTATTAGTGAGATGGAAAAAGAGATAATACCAAAGGGAGATATGTTTTAAAAAGGGAGATAGGCTTTTAATCCTGTCTCCTTTTTTTCTTGACTTTTTTAAAGTTTTGTTTTATTGTTAAGATTAATTTTTAAATGATAAAAAAGATATTATTTAAGAAAAGGAGGTAAGAAAGATGGAAAGCTTGGAGATGTTGATAAGCAAGGGGGCTAAGGGGTGTATTTTTGTTTTATTTCTAATAGGTTTATTTTCGTTTTCATTATTATTACTTTATATGTTAGCAGGTTTTATGTTTATCTTCGGAAATACTCCTTACCCCGGAGATATTGCTTTCTTACCAAAGAAATTTTTTTTATTGACTTCTTTTTTAATATTTGGTAAGTTAAATTTTGTCAAAGAGATGATGATCCATCTCTTTGATATATAAGGAGAGAAGTGAGAACCACTTCTTTCCTAACAAGGGAGCTACCAGCTCCCTCTTTTTCTTTAAATCTTTTCAAAATTAAAAAATTTTGCCATAATGCTAATAATATTAAAAAAAGACAATAAAAATGAAAAGGATTTTTAATATAGAGGCTAATAATAATATTGGCAAAAGCATTAAAGTTGCTGGTTGGGTGAATTCTATTAGGTCTCATGGAAAAATTATTTTTCTTGATTTAAGGGATTGGAGCGGTATTCTTCAATCTGTTTCTCTGCCAGATAATAAAGAGGCTTACGAAGTAGCAAAAAGATTAAAGCCAGAATGGGTTATTGAAGTTAAAGGAAAGGTAAATAAACGACCAGAAAAGATGGTAAACCCAAAACTCAAAACAGGAGAGGTAGAATTGTTAATTGAAGAAATAAAAATTTTATCTGAAGCAAAAACTTTGCCTTTTTCTATTGAGGGAGACGGTTATGAAATAGGAGAGGAAAAAAGAATGAAGTATAGATATTTAGATTTAAGGAGAGAAAGACTGAAAAATAATCTTATTAAAAGACAAGAAGTGATTTATTTTATGAGAAGTTTTTTAAGAGAAAAGGGTTTTATTGAAGTTGAAACTCCTATTTTAACCAAATCTACTCCAGAAGGAGCAAGAGATTTTATAATTCCTTCTCGCCTTCAGCCGGGAAAGTTTTATGCTTTACCTCAATCTCCCCAACAATATAAACAATTGCTCCAAGTTGCTGGGATAGAAAGATATTTTCAGATTGCTCGTTGTTTTAGAGACGAAGATCCGCGAGCAGACAGGCAGGCTGAGTTTACTCAATTAGATATTGAAGCGTCTTTTGTTGAACAAGAAGATATATTAGAATTAGTGGAGGATCTTTATATTAATTTAGTCCAAAAATTATTTCCAGAAAAAGAAATTAAAGAAATTCCTTTCCCCCGCCTTTCTTACCAAGAAGTGATGGAAAAATATAAAACAGATAAACCTGATTTAAGGAAAGATAAAAACAATTCTAATGAATTAGCCTTTGCTTTTGTAGTTGATTTTCCAATGTTTGAATGGAAAGAAGAAGAAAATCGTTGGGATGCTGTTCATCATCCTTTTACTAGACCTCAAACTGAGAACATTAAAGAAATAAAAGAAAATCCTTCTCAAGTTTTGGCTTATCAATATGATTTTGTTTTAAACGGTTATGAGATTGGGGGAGGCAGTTTAAGATCTTATAAGCCAGAAATTTTAGAAGCAGTTTTTGAAGTAATGGGTCATCAAAAATCAGAAATTTGGCAAAAATTTGGCCATTTGTTAGAATCTTTTGAATACGGTGTCCCTCCTCATGGGGGTATTGCGCCAGGTATTGATAGATTTTTGGCTATTCTATTTAATGAGCCCAACATTAGAGAAGTTATTGCTTTTCCAAAAACAGGAGATAATCGGGATTTAATGATGGATGCTCCTTCTGAAGTTTCAGAAAAACAATTAAAAGAGTTAAGAATTAAAGTAGAAAAACCAAAAGAGGAAAATAAGTAATTGAAGTTAAGAACTTTTAAGGAAATGAAGAAAGAAAAAAAAGAAAAATTGATTACTTTTTTGCTTTTTTCTTTTGTGATTTTTTTGTTTTTTTGGAATGTTAACCTTTTTAAAAGAAATGGAAATATTTTAGCAACTGAAAATTATCAAAAAGCTGAAGTTGCTTCTATTAAAGCTGATAATTATCTTTTAAAAGAATTAAAAGAAAAGAGAGAGGAGAAAAAAATAATTTCTAATTTAAAAAAAGTAAAGCTTAAGGCACGTTCAGCGATTGCTGTTTATTTTTCTCCAGATGGGGAGGAAAAAATATTATTAGCAAAAGATCAATTTTCAAGACTTCCAATTGCTTCTTTGACAAAGTTAATGACATCTCTAGTTGTTTTTGATTTAAAGAGTGTTTATCATCCTTCAAAGATTATTAAAATAAGCAAAGAAGCGGTTGATCAAGACGGAGATTCTAAATGGGGAGGATTAAAAATAGGCGAAGAAATGACAGTTAACGCTCTTCTTCATATGGCTTTGATTGAATCAAATAATGATGCTGCTTTTGCTTTGACAGAGCCGTTAGGGGAAGAGAGTTTTGTTGATTTAATGAATCTTTACGCAAAAAAAATAGGTTTAAAAAATACTCATTTTTATAATCCTAACGGATTAGAACCTGATGATCCTCAGAGTCCGTTGATTAATAATTCAACAGTTATTGATTTGGCTGAATTTGCTGAATACATTTTTAATAATTATCCTCAAATTTTTGATATTACTCGCAAGCAATCTTATCCTGTTTTAAGACCTAATGGAGAAATTCACCATTTTATTCCTGAAAACACAAATAAACTTTTAAAAGAGTTTTCTGAAGTTATTATTGGGGGTAAGACGGGTTGGTCTCCTCGGGCTAATGGTTGTCTTTTAATTGTTTTAAAAGATAAAAAAAGGAACGGACATTTTATTAATGTGGTTTTAGGGTCAAGTGATAGATTTGGAGATATGAGAAAAATTATTAAAGCCGAAATTAATAATTAAATATTTTATTTATGCCAAAAATTAGTTTAGAGGTTATTAAGATATTTACTTTAGGTTCACTGAGCTTTTTGTTATCTTTTTTTTCTGCGCCTTTTTTAATTAACTTTTTGTATAAGTATAAGCTTTGGAGAAAAAAAGAAAGAGAGAAATCTATAGATGGTCAAAAATTAGTTTATTTTCATAAATTTCATCAAGAAGGAGAAACTCATATTCCGCGCTTTGGAGGATTATTGATTTGGATGACAACTTTAATTTTGGCTTTTTTCTTTTATTTGCTTTCTAAAACTAATATTTGGTTATTTCAAAAATTAAATTTTTTAACTCGAAATCAGACTTGGCTTCCTCTTTTTGCTTTGGTTTCCGCTTCTTTGGTCGGATTAATAGATGATATTTTACAAGTATTTTCTAAAGGGAAATATATTGGTGGAGGTTTAAGGCTTCGTTATAGATTATTTTTAGTTTTTTTAATTGGTTTGATTGGCGGTTGGTGGTTTTTTTATAAATTAGGTTATAAAACAATTCATATTCCTGGTAATGGCGATGTTTTTCTTGGTTGGTGGTATATTCCTCTTTTTATTTTAGTGATGTTGGCTATTTATAGTGGAGGAGTAATAGATGGTTTAGACGGGCTGGCTGGAGGCGTTTTTGCCGCTATTTTTGCTGCTTTTGGTGGTATTGCTTTGTTTACTTATCAGTTTAACATTGCTTCTTTTTGTATTGTTATTGTCGGGGCTCTTTTATCTTTTCTTTGGTTTAATATTCCGCCGGCAAGATTTTATATGGGTGAGACAGGGACAATGGGTCTTTGCGCTGCTTTAACAGTAATTGCTTTTTTGACTGATTCTGTTTTTGTTTTGCCAATTATTGCCTTTCTTCTAGTTTTAGAATCTTTATCAGTGATTCTTCAACTTTTATGGCGGAAATTTTTTAAAAAGAAACTCTTTTTAGCCGCCCCTATTCATCATCATTTTGAAGCAAAAGGTTGGCCTCATTATAAAGTGACAATGCGTTTTTGGGTAATTGGAATAGTAATGGCGATTATTGGTTTGGCAATAAGATTGTTAGGTTAATTGTAATTAGGTTAGTTGTAATTGCTAACTAATTGATGGTTTGATTATTCTCTTTTTTTTCTCCTCCTCTTTTTACTCTTTTCCCTTTTTTACTCTCTCTTTCTTTTCTTCTCTTTACTTTCCTCCTCCCCCTCCTCTCTTCTCCCCTCTCCTCCCTCTCCTCTTTTCTATTATTTTCCTCCCCCTCCAGAGGAGGGGGAGGATTAAGGTGGGGGAGGATTTATTCCCCATCCCCCTCCTCACCTCCCCCTTCCCTTTGAGAAGGGGGAGGATGTGAATAAGAGCTCTCTCTTTTCCTCTCCTCCCTCTTCTCTTTTCTATTATTTTCCTCCCCCTCCAGAGGAGGGGGAGGATTAAGGTGGGGG
>CAZPFE010000003.1:23616-31274 GCA_964585805.1 uncultured Candidatus Saccharibacteria bacterium
AGGATTTATTCCCCATCCCCCTCCTCACCTCCCCCTTCCCTCTGGGAAGAGGGAGGATTGGATGAAATATTTTTCCCAAAGGGAAGGGGAGGATATGAAATAAGGAGGAGGAGGATTAGATGAAATGTTCTTTTCCCATAGAAAGGGGGAGAATTTAAAAATAAAGAGGGGAAGGTTTTTTTCTTCCTTCCCCTCTTTCTCCTCTAGAGGGGGAGGGTACGAAATAAAGAGATTTACTCAAATAACTTTAGAAAACTTTTTATTTTGTTATCAAATTGATTGGATAGTACAGTAATCGCTTGATTTTTTTTGATTTTAATGTAATATAATTTTTAATGGAGATAGTAGAGTGGTTAATTTTAATTTTTTTAGGGTTAGTTTTGATAGGAATAGGAATAGTTATTTTTTTATTGATAAAGAGAAAAGAAGAAAGTCGTCCAGAATCTTTAATGATGATTAAAGAGGATATTAATTTTTTAAACCAGTCCATTCAGGGACAGTTTGGTGAACATATAAAAATTATTAGAGATGTGTCAGAAAAATTAGGAAGAATAGGGGAGGTGAATAAACAAGTAATGGATTTCGCTGAACAATTAAGAGAGTTGCAGAATGTTTTGAAAAATCCAAAACAAAGAGGTGTTTTGGGTGAATACTATTTAGAAACAGTTTTAAAAAATGTTCTTCCCCCGGGTTCTTATAAAATGCAATATAGTTTTCAGGATGGCAGTATAGTTGATGCAGTAGTTTTTATTGACAAGAGGATTATTCCAATAGATTCAAAATTTAGTTTAGAAAATTATAATAGATTGATAGAAGCAAAAGACCCCTTAGAAAAAAAGAAATATGAAAGTGCTTTTATTGCTGATTTAAAAAAGAGAATAGAGGAGACATCTAAATACGTTAAACCAAGCGAGAATACAATGGATTTTGCTTTTATGTTTATTCCTTCAGAAGCATTATTTTATGATTTGTTGGTGAATAAGATAGGAATGGGAGGCGAGAATAATAATTTAATTTATTATGCAAGCCAGAAAAGAGTAGTGATAGTTTCTCCAACTTCATTCTTGGCTTATTTGCAAACGGTTTTGCAAGGATTAAGGAACCAAAAGATTTCTGAACAAGCCCAGGAAATTATAAAACAGGTGGAAAGATTAAGTAAACATCTTTGGGCTTATAGCGAGTATTTGGAAAGATTGGGCAATCATTTAGGGACAACAGTTAATTTTTATAAAAAAGCCTACAAAGAATTTAATAAGATTGATAAAGATGTTGTAAAGATAACGGGTCAGGAGTCGCAATTAAAATTAGAGGAGCCAGAAATAGATTCTCCTTTATCAAGAGAATAAAATAAAGATAAAAATAAGGTAATAAAAATGATAAAAAATAAATCCAAAAATATGTTAGCAGTGATAAGAACTGGCGGCAAGCAATATCTTGTTAAGCCAGGTGATAAAATTAAAATAGAAAAAGTTAAAGAAAAAGAAGGAGAAAAAATAATTTTTAAAGAAGTTTTATTAGTGGAAAATGAGGAAAAAGTAGAGATTGGTGAACCACTGGTAAAACAAGCAGAAGTGGTTGGTAAGGTTATTAAACAAGGAAAAGGAAAGAAGGTTATTGTTTTTAAATATAAGCCAAAAACTCGCTACAAGAAAAAAATTGGCCATCGTCAACCATTTACTGAGGTTGAGATTGAGGAAATAAAAATAAAATAATTTGAAAGATTATTTTCTTCCTTCAAGGGCGTTTTTTAAGGTTTCTTCGTCAGCATATTCTATTTCTCCACCAATAGGGAGACCCCGACCTAAGCGAGAAATTTTTATATTTAAAGGTTTTAATTCTCTTTCTAAATATAAAGAAGTTATTTCTCCTTCAGTTGTAGGATTAAAAGCCAGAATTATTTCTTGAAAATTGGCTTCAATTCCAAATTTTTTAGGATTTTTTATTCTTTCTTTTAACTCTTTAATTCTTAAATCTTGTTTTTCTTTTTTAGGATTAAAAGTGCCTCCGAGAATAAAATAAAGTCCTTTATATAATTTTGTTTTTTCAATAGTTAAAAGGTCAATCTCTTTTTCAACAATGCAAAGGAGTTTTTTATCTCTGGCAGGATTTTGACAAATGGGACAAAGTTGTTTTTCGTTTTTAGATAAAGAAGTATCAAAAGGAAGAAAGCAAAAATTGCAAGTTTTGATTTGTTTGCGAACATCAATGATAGCTTTTAATAATTCATTTACTTCTTTATTTGATAATTTTAATAAATAAAAAACAAAACGGTTAGCCGTCCTTTTTCCTATCCCTGGGAATTTAGAAAATATTTCGCTTAATTTTTCAATTGGTTGAGAAATCATAATTTGAATTATCTTAATATTTAAATTCTTCTTTTTATATATTTTTTCTTTTTTCTACTCTTTCTTCTTTTTCTTTTTATCTTCTTCCTTTTCTCTTTCTCTTCTCCTTTCCCTCTCCTCTTTTTCCCTCTCTTTCCCCTCCTCTTTTCTATTATTCTCCTTCCCCTTTCTTCTATTATTCTTCTCTTCCTCCTTTCTTCTATCTCCCTCCTTTCTTCTATTATTTTCCTCCCCCTCCTCTGGAGGGGGAGGATTAAGGTGGGGGAGGTTTCTTTATTCCCCATCCCCCTCCTCACCTCCCCCTTCCCTTTGGAAAGGGGGAGGATTAGATGAAATGTTTTTTCCCAAAGGGAAGGGAGAGGATTAGATGAGATGTTTTTTCTTTTCATGGAAAAGGGGAGGATGTGAATGAGGAGCTCTCTTTTCTTCTCCTCCCTCTCTTTCTTCTTTCTCTCCCCCTCCAGAGGAGGGGGAGGATTAAGATCTCTCTTTCTCTCCTCCCCCTCCTCTGGAGGGGGAGGTTAAGGAGGGGGAGGGTAGTATATTTGGTTTATTTAATTTTTGACTTTGGTTTTAGTTTTATTATAAAAAATTTTCTTCTTCGTTTTCCTCGTAATCTTTATCTAAATTTCTGAAAGTTGCTCTTTGATCGTCAAAATAAAGTTCTACTTTACCAATAGGTCCGTTTCTATGTTTAGCAATAATAATATCAGCAATATTTTTTCGGGCAGTATCTTCTCTATATCTGTCTTCGCGATAAATGAAAAGGACAACATCGGCGTCTTGCTCTAAGGAACCAGATTCTCTTAAATCTGCTAAACGAGGGACTTGAGGGGTTCTTTGTTCAACAGCGCGAGATAATTGGGATAATGCTAAAACAGGGATATTAAGTTCTTTAGCCAATCCTTTTAGGGAACGGGAAATCTCAGTAATTTGTTGAACCATACTGGCATCAGGAATTCTGGATTTCATTAATTGGAGATAGTCAACAATGAGTAAACTTAAACCATGTTCGGCCTGTAATCTTCTTGCCATTGCTCTCATTTGAAGAACATTAAGAGAGGAAGTGTCGTCAATATAAATTGGTGCTTCTGAAAGGATGCCTAAAGTGTATTGAATCCTTTCAAAATCATTATCTTCTCCTTCGCTTGAAAGACGACCGGTTCTTAATTTCCAAAGATCAACATTAGAAATAGAAGAGATTAAACGATCAATTATTTGATCTGTTGGCATTTCTAAACTAAAAATACCAACTGTTTCTTTTTGATTTATGGCTATATTGGCGGCAATATTTAAAGCAAGGGCAGATTTTCCCATTGATGGACGGGCGGCGAGAATGATTAAATCTGATTTTTGAAAACCAGAGAGAATACTATCTAAATCTCGAAAACCGGTTGGCACACCTCTAACTTCTCCTCTTTGTTTTGATAGTTTTTCTAATCTTTCAAAAGCGCTTTCTAAGCCTTTCTTAATAGGTAAGAAACTTTGGCTTATTCTTTTTTGGGCAATACTGAAAATTTTTTGTTCTGCTCTGTCTAAAATAGTATCAATATCTTCTTCTTCGTTATAACCTAATTCATTTAATTCATAACTTGCTTCGATTAAATCTCTTAAAATTCTTTTTTTCTGAATAATTTTGGCATAATTTATGACATGAGCAGCGGTGGGGACTTCATTGATAAGTTCACTTAAATAGCCGTTTCCTCCTACTTGAGTTAAGAGGTTTTTTTCTTTTAGTTTGGTAGAAACAGATAAAAGATCAATCGGTTCGTTTTTTTCAAAAAGTTCTAACATTACCTGGTAAATTTCCTGATGATTTTTTTTATAAAAATCCTTTACTTTTAGGAAATCAGCTACTTTAATAATGGCATTTTGATCCAGCATTAAAGATCCTAACAGAGATTTTTCTGCTTCAATGCTTTGAGGAGGAATCTTATTTAAATTTTCAGAATTTTGAAGTTCCATTTATTTAAATTTTAATTATTTTTTTAATTTTTGGTCCTTTGCTTGTGTCTTCTACTTGATAACCTAAATCAATTATTTTATTTCTAATTTCGTCAGCCTTTTGCCAGTTTTTCTTTAGTCGGTACTGTTCTCTTTTTTTTACTAAATTAATTATTCTTTGAGGAATTTTTTCTTTTTTAATTTTTTCTAACCCTAAACCAAATATTTTGTCAAAATTTAAAGCCAAAGAAATTTTTTCTTTGTTGTTTAATTTTTTATCTTCTAACATTTTCCAAAATAAAGCCAGTGCTTTTGGGGTATTCAAATCATCATTTATGTATTTAAGAAACTTTCTTTTATATTCTTCTTTTTTGTTTTCTTTTTTTTGGCGATTTCTTTTTTTCTCTATTATTAGTTCTTGAATTTTATTATATATTTTTTCTAAAGCATTTTGGGCAGATTTTACGCTTTCCAAAGAAAAAAGAAGAGGAGAACGATAATGGGCAGTTAAACACAAATAACGATAAGCAAGAGGGCTAAAACCTTTTTTTATCAGGTCTTCCAGAATCATTATATTTCCTTTTGATTTGCTCATTTTTCCTTCTTTGAGAATTAAAAATTCTCCGTGGAGCCAAAATTTAGCCATAACTTTGCCGTAAACTGCTTCTGTTTGGGCAATTTCATTTGTATGGTGAATTGGAATATGATCTATTCCTCCGCAATGGATGTCAAAGGGTATACCTAACTCCTTGATGCTCATTACTACACATTCTGTATGCCAGCCCGGAAAGCCTTTTCCCCATGGAGAATCCCACTCCATTTGCCTTTTTTTGTCTTTAGGGCTGAATTTCCAAAGAGCAAAATCAGTTGGATTCTTTTTTCCTTTAATTTTTTTTACTCGGGCGCCGAAGATAATTCCTTTTTCAATTTCTTGACGGTTTTTTCCCCAGAGTCGGCCATAATTTTTTAATTTAGAAGTATCAAAATAAATTCCATCTTCTGTTCTATAGGTAAACCCTTTTTCTTCTAATTTTTTAATTAGTTCAATCTGTTCTTTAATAGTATCTGTTGCTTTAATCCAAACAGTCGGCGGTATAATGTTTAGTTTTTTAAGGTCTTCTTGAAATTGTCGGGTATAAAAGCGAGCAATTTCCCAAACAGTTTTCTTTTCTTTTCTTGCTCCTTTTTCTAATTTATCTTCTCCACTATCAGCATCAGAGGTTAAGTGGCCAACATCAGTAATATTCATTATATGTTTTACTTTATAACCATTGTATTCCAGAACTCTCTTCAAAATATCTTCAAATATGTAAGTTCTTAAATTGCCAAGATGAGCAAACCAATAAACAGTTGGGCCACAAGTATACATTCCAACTTTTTTATTTTTCAGAGGTTTAAAAATTTCTTTTTTTCTGGTTAAAGTATTGTATAATTTTAACATAATATAGTTAAATTTCTAATTTTAATTAACATAAATTTCATTTTTGATTTGTCTTTTATTGCTTTTATTTTAGCAAAAATTATGATATTCTAAAAGAGAATTAAAGGTTTTGTTTATGAATAAAAATTAAACAATAAATATTATGCGACTAAAGAAAAGTGATATTATTTTAGCTCTTTTTATTGGAGAAATAACTGCCTGTTATTTCATCTATATTTTAAAAAATTCATCTTTAGCAAAAACTATCCCTCATTTTTTAAATTTTTTATGGTCTTTAATCTTTGTTTTTCCAATCCTCACCTTAATCGGAATTTATATTGCCTTTTTAATAGGGAAGCGATTTTTGTTTGTTTTCCAATTAGCAAAGTTTGCTTTAGTAGGAGTAATAGCGACTATTGTTGATTTGGGTATATTGGCTTTTTTGATTCGCGCTTCAGGAATTGAAGCAGGTATTTGGTATTCTGTTTTTAAAGGAACATCCTTTTTAGTCGCTACTTGCAGTAAATATTTAGGCGATAAATTGTGGGCTTTTGAAAAAAAAGAAATGGAAGGAGTGGGGGAGGAATTTGCTAAATTTTTTCTCGTTACTTTAGGCGGGTTATTGATTAATGTGGGTATTGCTTCTTTTGTGGTAAATATAATCGGTCCTTGTTTTGGTATTGGTAAAGAACTCTGGGCTAATTTAGGAGGAATTATTGCTGCTTTTGGAACAGTAATTTGGAATTTTAGTGGTTATAAATTTATAGTTTTTAAAAAATAAAAAATTATGGCGAGAGTGGCTTTATACCGTAAATATAGACCAAAGAAATTTTCGGAAATAGTCGGTCAGGAGCATATTATTAAAACGATTACTAATGCTATTGCCTCAAATAATGTTTCCCATGCTTATATTTTTACTGGTCCTCGGGGAAGCGGAAAAACAACTACCGCCCGTTTACTCGCAAAAGCAGTAAATTGCCACAAAAGGAAAGAAGGAGAGTTTGAGCCTTGTAATGAGTGTTCTTCTTGTAAGGAAATTATGGAAGGAAAGTCATTAGATCTAATAGAAATTGATGCTGCTTCTCATCGTGGCATTGAGGAAATTAGAGAATTAAAAGAAGGAATAAAATTTTCTCCAACAAAGGAAAAATACAAAGTTTTTATAATTGACGAAGCGCATCAATTAACAAAAGAAGCGTCAAATGCTCTTTTAAAAATTTTAGAAGAGCCACCTTCATACGCAATTTTTGTTTTGGCAACAACAGAAATTCAAAATATGATTCCAACAATAGTTTCTCGTTGTCAAAGATTTGATTTTAGAAAATTAAAAATTAACGAAATTAGCAAGAAATTAGAGGATATTGCCAAAAAAGAAAAAATAAACATTGAAAAAATGGCTCTTAATTTAATTGCCTTAAATGCTGGAGGGGCGGTCAGAGACGCTGAAAGTTTATTAGATCAAGTTTTTGCTTTTTTTCAATCTAAAAAAACGGAAAAGATTAAAGTTGAAGATGTAAGAGAAATTCTTGGTCTGACAAATAATCTTTTAGTGGCTAAATTTGTAGATTTTTTAATTGATAGAAAAGCGAGCGAAGCTATAAATTTTTTAAATCAAATAATTGAAAAAGGAAACGACCCTCAAACATTTTTAAAAACTTTAATCAATTATTTAAGGCAAATTCTTTTATTAAAAATAGATTCTTCTTTAATGGATCCTTTGGTTATTAATCTGACAAAAGAAGAAGAAAAAAATATTCTTTCTCAAGCAGAAAAATTTGAATTAAAAGAAATTCAACGAGCGATAAAGTTATTTTTAGAAGCAGAAAATCAAATTAAATATTCGCCAATTCCTCAATTGCCAATAGAGTTAGCCGTGGTTGACTTTATTAAAGGATTAAAGTAAAAAGAAATTGAAAATTTATTATTGCCGGGTCGTCTAATGGTAGGAC
>CAZPFE010000004.1:0-26977 GCA_964585805.1 uncultured Candidatus Saccharibacteria bacterium
CTCCTTAATCCTCCCCCTCCAAAGGAGGGGGAGGAAAAGAGAGGGTAAATCCTCCTCCAGAGGAGTGGGAGAAGAAAAGGGAAGAAGATATTTCCCTCTCCAGAGGAGGGAAAGAAAAAAGAGAGAAGGGGGAGGAAAGAAAAGAGAAGAGGGGGAAGGAGAAAAAAGGAATAATAACAATCAAATCGTTACCAAATTGGTTAGTAATTGCAATTAAGATATTAAATAAAAAATAAAAATTATTTTTAAAATATGAATAAAGGAAAAATTATTCAAATTAGAGGACCAGTTGTTGATGTTAAATTTAAAGAAGAAGAAGTTCCTTCTCTGTTTGAATTTTTGGAAGTAGAAGAGAAAAATTTAGGTTTGGAAGTAGAGCAAATTTTAGGTGGAGGAAGAGTAAGATGTTTAGCTTTAGGTTCTACAGATGGTTTAAAGAGGGATTTAGAGGTTAAAAGAAGCGGGGCAGGAATTAAAGTTCCAGTAGGAGATGAAGTATTGGGAAGAGTTCTTGATGTTCTTGGTAAGCCAGTTGACGGTGGGGGAGAAATTAAGACAGAAGAATATCGGGAAATTCATGAAAAACCACCTTCTTTCTTGGAACAAGAAACAAAAATAGAAATTTTAGAAACAGGTATTAAAGCGATTGATCTTCTTGCTCCGATTATAAAAGGCGGGAAAGTTGGTTTATTTGGTGGAGCAGGAGTTGGAAAAACGGTTTTAATTCAAGAACTGATTAGAAATGTAGCCAAGGTTCATAAAGGAATTTCTGTATTTACCGGGGTTGGAGAAAGATCAAGAGAAGGAAATGATTTATTGTTAGAGATGAAAGAGTCAGGAGTTTTAGAAAGTACGGTTTTAGTTTTTGGCCAGATGAATGAAGTACCAGGGATTCGGTTTAGAGTTCCTTTAACTGGTTTAGCTATTGCTAATTATTTTGCCTCAGAACAAAAAAAAGATGTTCTTCTTTTTATAGATAATATTTTTAGGTTCGTTCAGGCAGGAAGCGAGGTCTCTACTTTATTAGGAAGAATTCCTTCTCAAACCGGTTATCAACCAACTCTATCTTCAGAAATGGGATTTTTGCAGGAGAGAATTACTTCTATTAAGGACGGTTCTATTACCTCTATTCAGGCAGTTTATGTACCAGCAGATGATTTAACCGATCCAGCAGTAGTCAGTACTTTTTCTCATTTAGACTCAACAATAGTTCTTTCTCGTCAAATTGCCAGTTTGGGAATTTATCCTTCAGTCGATCCTTTGGCTTCTAACTCTTCTATTTTAAATCCTAAAATTGTCGGAGAGAAACATTATAAAGTAGCCCGGGAAGTGTTGAGGATTTTAGAAAGATATAAAGAACTGCAAGACATCATTTCCATTTTAGGAGTTGAAGAATTATCAGACGAGGATAAGTTAATTGTTAAAAGAGCAAGAAGGATTCAAAAATTCCTTTCTCAGCCATTTTTTGTGGCAGAAGTTTTTACAGGAAAAAAAGGAAAATATGTGGAAAGAGAGAAAACAATTGATAGTTTTGAAAAAATAGTTTCCGGCGATCTTGATGATATTGAAGAGGAAAACTTTTATATGAAAGGCTCAATCGAGGAAGTTATTAAATGAGTTTTAAGTTAAATAAGTATAAAATATGATAAATTTTTCTTTAATAACTCAAAATAAAATATTTTACAAAGAGGAAATATCTAAGGCAGTTCTCCCATCTTATACTGGAGAAATCACGATTTTAAAAAATCATATCCCTTTAATTTCTATTTTAAAGAGAGGAAAAATTAAAATTACTAAAACTGATAAAAGCGAAGAAAAGGTGTTTGAAATAGAGAGGGGGATAATTAGATTTGTTAATAATAATCTTATAGTTTTGGCTGACTTAAAAAATGTAGAATGAAAACTTTATTAAAAGAAGAAAAGAAATTGTGGCAGAAAGGGTATGAAATAGTTATTGGTTTAGATGAAGTTGGTCGAGGGGCTTTAGCTGGACCAGTAGTGGCTGTTGCTTTTTTTGTTAAGCGGCAGTTTTTTTTAAGTAATAGTCAAAAAATAAAGATATTTTTTGCGGACTGGAAGAAGGAAGTTAAAAATATTATTAAAGATTCTAAAAGTTTGAACAGTCAAAAAAGAGAAAAACTTTATCGTTATTTTTTAAATCTTAAACCTGAAGTAGAATGGGGAAGAGGAGTAGTTTCAGAAAAAATAATTGATAAAATAAACATTTTAGAAGCAACCAAATTAGCAATGAAAAGAGCGATAAGGAGTTTGGAGAGAAAAATAAAGAAAAATTTCAATCAACAAAATCAGGATTTTCTTAAGAATAGTTTTTTAATAATTGATGGTAATATTTCTCTGGAAGATGTTCTTATTCCTCAAAAATCAATAATTAAAGGAGATGAAAAAATATTTTCTTGCGCTGCGGCAAGTATAATAGCAAAAGTAGAACGGGATAGAATAATGGTTAATTATAACAAAAAATATTCAGGTTATTGGTTTAATAAAAATAAAGGTTATGGGACAAAAAAACATTTAGAAATGTTGAAAAAGAAAGGTCCTTCTGAAATTCATCGCCAAACATTTAAGCCAATAAGAAATTAAAAGTTTTAATTTTGAATTTGAGAATAATTTTATATTTTACTTGCCAAGTTTTTAATAATCTGCTATTATTTCATATCATCTTTAAATTAAAATTAGTATGGCTGTTCCTAAGCAGAGAAAGACAAAATCAAGAAGAAATCAACGAAGGTCGCATTTATCTTTAAAAGCGCCTTCTTTAGTTAGTTGTTCTAAATGCGGAAAATTAATTCTTCCTCATATTGTTTGTCCGGAATGCGGTTTTTATAAGGGAAAAGAAGTGATTGATGTTTTATCTAAGTTAGATAAAAAAAGCAGAAAAAAGAAAGAAAAGGAAATTAAAGAAAAAGAAGAAAAAAAGAAAGAGTTAGATATGAAGAGTTTATCAAGAAGAAAATAAAACTATAAATTTTTATTACTTAAAAATTGTTTTTTTTAAAAATGTGATATGGCAAGTCGTCATTTGTCAAGATCTATAGTGATGCAGAGTTTATATGAATGGGATTTTAATGGTAGAAAAAGAGAGGATTTAGAGAAAATTGTAGAGAAGAATATAAAAGAATTTGGTTCCGGACTGCAAGATGAGTGTTTTATTTGGGAGTTAGTTAATGGAGTTATTTCTCATTTTAAGGAATTAAATAAAATTATTGAAAAAGCTGCTCCAGAATGGCCAGTAGAACAGATTAATATCGTGGATAGAAATATTTTAAGGATTGGACTTTATGAATTGTTATGGGGTAATAAGGAAGAAGTGCCTCCCAAAGTAGCAATCAATGAAGCAATTGAATTAGCAAAGACATTTGGAGGTGATAGTTCAAGAAGATTTATTAATGGTGTTTTAGGAACTGTTTACGAGGAAGGTTTAAAGAAGATAAATAACAAAAAATAATAAAAATTAAGTATATTGTTAGATTATTATCTTTTGTCTTTTTATAAATGGAAAAATGATTAAAAATATAGAAAAGAGGCAAAAGATAATAATTTAATAATTAAAAAGAGAATGAAAGATTTTTCTTTACTTGAAGAGAAGTTAGGTATAAATTTTAAAAATAAAGATTTACTTATCCAAGCTTTTGTTCATCGCTCTTATTTAAATGAAAATCCTGAATTTAATCTTTCACATAACGAGAGATTAGAGTTTTTAGGAGATGCTGTGTTAGAAAAAATTGTCACCCTTTATTTATATTTAAACTATCCTCAGGAAAAAGAAGGTGTTTTGACGAGTTGGCGTTCTGCTTTGGTAAATACTAAAATGTTGGCAAAAGTGGCTCAAAGGTTAGGATTTAATGATTTTCTTCTCCTCTCGCAAGGGGAAGCAAAAGAAACTGGTAAGGCGAGACAATGCATTTTGGCAAATACAATGGAAGCGTTTATTGGTGCTTTGTATCTTGATCAGGGAATAAAAGCTTGTGAAAAGTTTGTTAAAGATAATATCTTAATAGAATTACCAGAAATTATTGAAAATAAATTATTTAAGGATGCTAAGTCTTATTTTCAGGAGAAAGCCCAAGAGGAATTAGGGATTACGCCGACTTATAAAGTTTTAAAAGAATGGGGTCCGGATCATGCTAAACATTTTTTGGTTGGTGTTTATCTTGATAAGGATAAGGTTGCTGATGGCGAAGGTTTATCTAAACATGAAGCCGAGGAAGAAGCGGCTCAGAAGGCTATAAAAATAAAAGGTTGGCAAGAATAATAAGAAATATCAATTTAATTTTAAATAATAAAAAAATAATATGTTAAAAATAAGATTTTTAAGAACAGGAAAAAAGAATAGACCATTTTTTAGAATTGTGGTAACTGATGAAAGAAATGCTCCTCAAAGCGGTCGTTTTTTAGAAATTGTAGGTTTTTGGGATCCTTTAACCAAAGAAAGAAAAATAGAAAAGGAAAAGGTAAAGTATTGGCTGTCAAAAGGGGCTCAACTTTCGGAGAGCGTCCATAATTTATTTGTTTCTGAAAAAATTATAGAAGGTCAAAAAATAGCTGTTCATCACAAATCAAAATCAAAGAGCGATAGCAGCGAAGAAGTTAAAGATTCTAATTCTGCTGGACAAGAAGTAGAAAATCAAGAGGAAAAACAGGAAGATAAAGAACAAAAAGAAGGAGAAGATAATAATGGGGGCGCGGAAGAAAAGGCAGGAGGTGAATAAAAAAGATATGAATATATGGACAAAAAATCTTTTTTTTGCTAAAAATAGAATAGAAAATTAACAAAAAAAATAGGAGGAAAAAATGAGGGGTGAGCAGAAAAAAAGAAAACTTTCAGAAAAAGAAAAAAGAATAATATGGACGAAAATTTTTTTAAACTATCAGCCGGACGATAGAGATCCGCTGGTAGTGATTAAAGAGAAATATAAAGGTGATGAAGAAGCATATCTATATGACATGAAAATGTATTTAGAGGGTGAAGAAGAAGAGTAAAAAATAAAAAAGAAAACCCTTTATAATAAAGGGTTTTCTTTTTTTGAAATAATAATATATAATTAAAGTGATAATTAAGATAAAAATAACTAAAATTAATATGGTAAATCCAGAAAGTCAATTTGGAAAAGAAGGTGCTAAATGGCTAAACGATATCCAAGAAATAAAAGAAAAAGTAGAGACAAGAAAAAAAGAAAGAAAAGATTTTTTAGATAAGAAAGAAATGATTAGAGAAGCGGTTTTAGAAAAGACAAAGGCGTTTTTAAAAGAAGGTGAGGGTCAATTTTCAAAAAAAGAAAAAGAAGAAGTAAGACAAGATGATAAATTCAAAGAAGAGGCATTAAGGGAGGCAGTAGAATTGGCTAAAAGAGAAGGAATTTTAGAAGGAGTAAAATTTACTATTAAGAAAAAAGATCCTTGGTTAATTGATGCTTTTCACGACAAAATAATTGAAGAAATAGAAAAGGCAGTAAATATTTAAGAGTCCAATTTGTAAAATTAAAATTATGTTTTTTTTAAATTCTTTAAATCCTTTATACTTTGTAATTACAGTTTTAGTTATTGCCTTTTTATTTTTCTTATTGTTTTTCTTAAAAAGAAAGAAGTTTAGGGCAGGAATATTTGGCTCTTTAGATATTCGTCTTTTATCTTTGACTTTTCCTTACGAGTTTAAAGAAGAAAAAATAGAAATTAAAAACGAACTCAATAAAGTAGCCCAATTTTTTTCTTTACTTAATCAGAAGAACAAGCCGTTTATTTTTGAGATAGCTTTGGCTGAAAAAGAAAAGGAAATTAAATTTTATTTGGCGGTTGATAAAAAAGAGAAAGAATATGCTTTTAAATCTTTAGAAGGCCTTTGGCCTGAAATTCAGATTAAAGAAGAAAGAAGAGATTATAATATTTTTAATCCTCAAGGAATAGGAGAAGGAAGAGTAATTGTTTTAAAAAGAAATTTTGTTTTACCTTTAAAATTTGCTGATTCTTTTGAAGCCGATCCTTTAGAGCCAATTTTGTCTGCTTTTGCGAAATTATCCGAAGAAGGAGAGGGAATGGCTTATCAATTGATTGTTAAGAGAGCAGGAACAAATAAAAATTCAAGAATTAAAGAAGTTATTTCAGAATTAAGAAAGGGAAATTCTTTATCAGATTCTCTAAAAAGCGATAATTTTTTTCTTGCTTTTTTAAGAGATTTTTTTTCTATTTTTATTTCTGGTGGACAGGAGAAAAATGAGAATAAAGAAAGTCAAAATATTGATGAGAAATTGATAGAGATTTTAAATAAAAAAGCAAGCAATCCTTTATTTGAAGTTAATTTAAGAATAGCGGTTTCTGCTTCAAACAAAGAAAGGGCCCTTTCTCTTTTAGATCAATTAAGTGGCGCTTTTTCTCAATTTGAACAGCCAGAGGGAAATTCATTTGTTATTAAAAAACCTTTTAACTTAACTAATTTTTTTCTTAATTTTTCTTGGCGAAAATTTAATAAAAAAGAGAAAATTATTCTTTCAAGTTTAGAATTAGCTGGGTTGTGGCACCCTCCTTTTTCTTTTATAAAAACGCCTGAACTTAAAAGAGAAAAGGTTAAAGAGCTTTCGCCGCCTGCAGATTTACCAGAAGAAGGTTTGATACTTGGTAAAAATATATTTAGAGGAAAGGAAACAATAGTTAGAATTAAAGATGACGATAGGCGAAGACATCTCTATATTATTGGACAAACTGGAACAGGAAAATCTGCCTTTTTGTTTAACTTAGCTAAACAAGATATTTTAAACGGTAAAGGATTAGCTGTTTTGGATCCTCACGGAGATTTAATTGAGGATTTGTTAAGTATAATTCCTCAAGAAAGATATGAAGATGTGATAGTGTTTGATCCAGGAGAGCTTTCAAGACCCTTAGGTTTAAATATGCTTGAGTATAATCCAAGCCAACCAGAACAAAAAACTTTTATTATTAATGAATTGATTGAAATTTTTGATCAATTATATGATCTTCGGCAAACAGGAGGACCAGTGTTTGAACAGTATATGAGAAATGCTTTATTGCTTTTAATGGATGATCCAGAAGAAAAAGCTACTTTAATTGAAGTGCCAAGAGTTTTTGCTGATACCGAATTTAGACATAGATTGCTTGAAAAATGTAAAAACGCTTTAACTTATAATTTCTGGATTAAAGAAGCAGAAAAAGCAGGAGGAGAAGCAGCTTTAGAAAATATTACGCCTTATATTACCTCTAAATTTAATATTTTTATTAGTAATGATTATATAAGACCAATAATTGGACAAAAAGAAAGTTCTATTGATTTTAGGGAGATAATGGATACAGGAAAAATTCTTTTAATTAATTTATCTAAAGGGAAAATAGGAGAAATAAACGCCCGTTTATTGGGTATGATAATTGTTGGTAAGCTTTTTATGGCTTCTCTCTCAAGAACAGATACCCCTCAGGATCAAAGAAGAGATTTTTATCTTTATATGGACGAGTTTCAGAATTTTACCACTAAAACAATTTCTCAGATTCTTTCTGAAGCAAGAAAATATAGGTTAAATTTAACTTTAGCTCATCAATTTATTGGTCAGTTAAAGGAAGATATTGCAAAAGCGGTTTTTGGCAATGTGGGGACAAAAGTTATTTTTCGAGTTGGAGCAGAAGATGCTGAGAGATTTGCCAAAGAATTTGATCCATTTTTAAAACTTATAGATTTTGTTCAATTGGATAATTTCAACGCTTATGTATCTTTAATGGTTAATGGCAAGGCAACTTTACCTTTCAATATTCAAACTTTTCCACCAGAAAAAGGTAATTTTAAAAAAGTTGATTTATTGAAGCAGTTAAGCAGTTTAAAGTATGGAAGAAATAGAGAGGATATTGAGAAAGAAACAGAGAAAAAATTAAGAGAGGTGTAAATTTGCTGTTTTTTAAAAATATATTAAAATAAAGTATTAACCAAGTTAATTTATAAGGTTATGGCAAAAAAAGAAAACATTGTTGTTGCGTTAGATATTGGTTCAGATTCTATTAAAATGGCAGCAGCGAGTAGAAATTTTGATGATGGCTCAATAAATATATTAAGTTATAAAGAAAGAAAATCATCAGGAATAAGAAGAGGTGTAGTGGTTAATGTTTTGGAAGTGGCAGACATTATATCTTCTTTAAAAGAGGAAATTGAAAATGATATTGGGCAGGAATTGGATAGTGTTTATACTAATATTAACGGAAGTCATTTATTTGCTGTTCATTCTCGGGGATTAGTTTCAGTTTCACGAGCAGATCAGAAAATTTCTGATGAAGATATTGAAAGAGTTTTAGAAGCCTCAAAATCTATTTCTCTTTCTCCAAATAAAGAAATTATTGATGTTTATCCTAAAAATTTTATAGTAGACGGAGAAGAAAAAGTAAAAAAAGCGGTTGGTTTGCAGGGAGTAAGATTAGAAGCAGAAACAATTGTTTTTTGTGGTTTTTCTCCTTATATAAATAATTCTAACAAGGCTGTTTTGAATGCTGGTTTTCGTTTTAATACTTTAATACCTAATCATATTGCAGATGCTAATTCAATTTTATCCCCTCAAGAAAAAGAATTAGGGGTTTGTTTATTAGATATTGGTGCTGGAACAACCAATATGGCAGTTTTTGAAGAAGGTAATTTAATTCATATGGCTGTTTTCCCTGTTGGTTCTTCTAATATCACTAATGATTTAGCAATTTGCTTGAAAACGAGTATTGATACAGCCGAGAAAGTTAAAATTGATTTTGGTTTTTGCGGCAATAATAAAGAGAAAAGAGGGAAGAGAAAACAAAAAGGAGAAGAAAGAAAGATAAAAATTTCTACTTTTTCTGAAGATGAGAACGGTGAAGAAAAGGAAGAAATTTTAGTTTTTCCAAAAAAAATACTTATTGATATTATTAAAGCTCGAGTTTCAGAGATTTTTGAATTGGTTTCTAAGGAATTAAAAAGTATTTCTCGTCATAAATTATTACCAGCCGGTGTGGTAATAACTGGTGGAGGGGCGAAAATGGCAGGGATAAAAGAGATAGCAAAAAAAGAACTTAAATTACCAGCAAGAATAGGAATTCCACAGATTTCTCAAGATTTTGAGAACGATTTAAGATTAGCTACTATTTGGGGTTTAATCTTAGAAGCAATAGAGATTGAAAATTTCCAAGAAAAAGAAAAAAAGTTTTCTTCAGGGGTTTTGAAAAAAGTAAAAAAGATATTTAATCTTTTTACGCCTTAATTATATGATTAAAAGATTGTTTGATTTTGTTTTTTCTTTGATTGGTTTGGTAGTTTTGTTTCCAGTTTTTATTTTAATTGCTTTTTTAATAAAAATATTTTCTCCAGGTCCTGTTTTTTATAAAGCGAAACGAGTAGGAAAAAATGGGAAAATTTTTGAAATGTATAAATTTCGGACAATGGTTACAAATGCTGATAAAATAGGAGGTCCTTCTACTGCTGGAGATGATCCTCGACTGACAAAAATAGGAAAGTTTTTGAGAAAGTTTCAATTAGATGAATTGCCTCAATTAATTAATATTTTAAAAGGCGAGATGAGTTTTGTTGGACCTCGACCAGAAGTGCCGTTTTATGTTAATATGATGACAAAAGAAGAGAAGGATATTATTCTATCCGTAAAGCCAGGGTTAACAGATTTTGCTTCTTTATGGGATTTTCATGAAGAAGAAATTTTAAAAGGCAGTCCTGATCCAGAAAAAACTTATCAAGAAAAGATATGGCCAGAAAAGAAGCGTCTTCAAATTAAATATATAAGAGAACGGTCATTTTGGACAGATATAAAAATAATTTTGAAAACAATAATTAAAATTTTTTATGACAAATAATTATGAGAAGATTGCTCTTAAGGCAAGAAAGAAAGTGCTTGAGATGATATATAAAGCCCAGTCATCGCATATTGGAAGTAATTTTAGTTGTATAGATTTATTGACAGTTATTTTTGAAAAAATTGATTTAGATAAAGAAAAGATTATTTTAAGCAAAGGTTGGGCAGCGGCAGCGCTTTATTATTTTCTCTGGTTAAAAGGAAGAATTAGTAAAGAAGATTTGGAAAGTTATTATCAGCCCGGGAGTAAATTTATTGGTTTAATAGAACCTGTAATTCCTGATATTCCAGCAGCTGGCGGGTCAATGGGTTTTGGTTTGCCATTTGGAATTGGGTTTGCTTTGGGGAAAAAAATTGAAAAGAAAGAAGGAAGAATTTTTGTGGTGATGTCAGATGGAGAAATGGATTGTGGAACAACTTGGGAATCAGCCCTTATTGCGGCTCATCATAAATTAGATAATTTATTAGTAATTATAGATACTAATGGACTTCAAGCAATGGGAGAAACTAAAAAGATTCTTAATACCGAACCTTTAAAAGATAAATGGCAATCTTTTGGTTGGGAAGTAAAAGAAATTGATGGTCATAATTTCACAGAAATAGAAAAAGCAATTGATGATTTTTCTTTCAGACAGGGAAAACCAAAAGTGATTATCGCCCGGACGATTAAAGGAAAAGGAGTGAGTTTTATGGAAAATAATAATTTATACCATTATAAAGCGCCATCTGAAGAAGAATATCAAAAAGCATTGGATGAGTTAAATCATCAATAAAAATATAAAAATTAATTTATTTTAAAAATGGCAGAAATAATTAAACAAAGAGATACGAGAAGAGAATTTATTGATACCCTTATTGAGTTAGCTGAAAAAGATGATAAAATTGTTTTAATTGTTCCAGATGTAGGATTTAATTATATTGAAGAATTTGAAAAAAAATTTCCGGAAAGATTTTTTAATCTTGGAGTAACTGAACAAAGTACAATGATAATTGCTGCTGGTTTAGCTGTGTCTGGTTTTAAGCCTTATGTGTATAGTATGATAAATTTTGTTGTTTTTCGTCCTTATGAAATGGTTAGAAATGCTGTTTCTCTTCATAAAGCAAATGTAAAAATTTTAGGAGTAAAAGGAAGTGAGAAATATAAATTTTTAGGATTTAGTCATAATCTTATTAAAGAAGACGAAGAAGTGAAAGTTTTAGAACATTTACCAGAGTTTAAAACTTTTACTGCAAAAACACCAGAAGAAGTTAGAAAAATTATTTTAGACACTTACGAAGTAGATTCACCTTGTTATATAAGGCTTTAGTTTGTTAAGTTTCTTATTAGTTATAAGGAAAACTATTTAAAGTTATTTAGAGAGATTGTATCTTTTTACCATTATATTGATATCTCAAAGCATCTGATATTATAGGACGCTTTTTACTTTTTGAGCGGACAATAGAAATTTTATGCAAGAATATGTGTGCAGATCTATATCTGTGCAAGGTCCAGCCTTGCAGTATTTTAATTTTAAAGATGTTGTTTTTTAAGAAAATCTAAGATATACTAAACCTAATGAAATCGATAATGTATGTTAATTTAATGAGAAAGGATTTAAAAATTAAAATTGCTTTTAAAGGTGTATGAAATATAAGGTCCCTTTTGTTAATTATCCTTTACAATACCAGAAGATAAAAATAGAAATTGATAGAGCAATTCAAGATGTGCTTGAGAATGGAGATTTGATTATGCGACAAGATGTGGAGAAGTTTGAAGAAAAATTGTCAAAATTTGTTGGTACTAAATATGCTGTTTCTTTAAATAGTGGAACAGATGCTTTATTTTTTTCTTTAAAGGCGGCCGGAGTTAAAGAAGGAGATGAAGTGATTACTGTTTCTCATACTTTTATTGCTTCAATTTCCGTAATAGTTCAAGCAGGTGCAAAGCCGGTTTTGGTTGATGTTGGAGATGATTTTTTAATAGAGACTGAGAAAATAAAAGAAGTAATAACCAAAAAAACAAAAGCAATAATTCCGGTTCATCTTAATGGAAGAGTGTGCGATATGAGAGAGATAATGAAAATAGCCGAGAAATATAATTTAGTAGTTATTGAAGATGCAGCTCAATCTTTAGGGGCTAAATTTAAAGAAAAGAAGGCGGGGTCATTTGGTTTAACAGGTTGTTTTAGTTTCTATCCAGCAAAAATTCTCGGTTGCTTTGGAGATGGAGGAGCAATTGTTACTAATGATGAAGAAATAGTAGAAAAAATTCGTCTTTTTCGCGATCACGGCCAAAAAACAAAAAAAGAGATTGTTTGTTATGGTTGGAATTCTCGTTTAGATAACCTTCAAGCTGCAGTATTGAATGTTAAGCTTAAATATCTGCCGGGATGGATAAAAAGGAGAAGGGAAATAGCGAAGATTTATGATAACGGTTTAGGCGACATTCAAGAAATTAAGCTTCCTCCAGCACCGGATTCGGATAAGGATCATTTTGATGTTTTTCAAAATTATGTTTTGCGGGTAAAAAGAAGAGATGATTTATTTGAATTTTTAAGAGAAAAAGGAATAGAAACATTAATTAAAGATCCAATTCCAAATCATTGGCAAAAAGGTTTAAATTTAGAGTTCTTTAAACTTCCTTATACAGAGCAATTAGCAAAAGAAGTTATTTCTTTGCCAATGTATCCGGAGTTGACTAATGAGCAAGTTGATTATGTGATTCAATGCGTGAGGGAATTTTTCGGTTATTCAAGAAATAAAAATTAAAAAATATTTCTGTGTTTATTAGACAGAAATCCATAAAAAGAATATTGTTTTTCTTGTTAACAGATATTATTTTGATTAGTTTATCTGTTGTTTTAGCTTTTCTTTTGCGTTTTAGCGGGGATTTACCTTCTCAATATATAGAAAAAGGATTAGTTCAGCAAATTATAGTTTTGGCTCTTGTTTTTTGCTTGCCAATTTTTTATTTTTTTGGTCTTTATTCTTTTTCTTGGAAATATGTAAGCACTAAGGAATTAATCGCTTTATTTAAAGCAGTAACTATCAGTTTTTTCTTCTTAACAATTTCTTTTTTTGTTTTAAGAACATTTAAAGGTTTTCCTAGGTCAGTAATTTTTATTACTTATTTTTTGGTTTTTATTTTTTGCGGCGCTTTTCGTTTTTCTAAAAGAATATATTTAGAAACGAAGAGTCAGCAGAAGGAAAAGAAAGGTGAAAAGACAATTATCGTTGGCGCTGGTGACGCTGGAGAACAAATTTTAAGAAGTATTTTGAATACAAAAAATTCTCCTTATTTGCCTGTTGGTTTTGTAGATGATGATAGTTTTAAACAAGGATTGAATATTCATGGAGTGAAAGTATTAGGAAAGATTGATGATTTGAAAGAAATTATACTTAAAGGAGGAATAATGAAAATAATTGTTGCCCTACCTTCAGTAAAATCAGAAATTATTAAAAAAGCAGTTGAAATAAGTAGACAGGCGGGTATAAAAGATATTAAAATAGTTCCTTCAATTGCTGAATTAATAAATGAGGAAATTTCGCTTAGAGATTTGAGAGATGTTAATATTGAAGATTTATTAGCCAGAGAGCCAATTTTTTTAGAAACTAAAGATATTAGCGATTATATTAAAGGTAAGAAAGTTTTAGTTACAGGAGCAGCAGGTTCGATTGGGTCCGAACTCTCAAGACAAGTTGCTAAATTTGGCGCTTCTTTATTGTTGCTTTTAGATCAGGATGAAACAGGTATTTTTAATATTTCAAGAGAAATAAATAAAAAATTTCCTCAACTAAAAACAAAAGCGATTATTGCTGATATAAGAGATAAAAATAAAATAGAAAGCATTTTTAGAACCTTTAGACCAGATATAATTTTCCACGCTGCTGCTTATAAGCATGTTCCTTTATTAGAAGAGAATATTGACGAAGCAGTTAAAAATAATGTTTTTGGAACTAAAATTATAGCTGAAGCGGCTTTAAAATGGGGAGCGGAAAAGTTTATTTTTATTTCAACTGATAAGGCGGTTAATCCGATTTCAGTAATGGGAGCAACAAAAAGAATCGGAGAAATGATTTGTCAATCACTTAATAATGAAAGTTCAACAAAATTCATTGTTGTTCGTTTTGGTAATGTGTTAGATAGTAGAGGTAGTGTTATTCCTATTTTTAAAGAACAAATTAAAAAAGGAGGACCAGTAGAAGTGACGCATCCAGAAATAAAAAGATACTTTATGACAATTCCTGAAGCCTGTCTTTTAGTGACTAAAGCAGGAGCAATTGGTAAAGGAGGAGAAATTTTTGTTTTAGATATGGGGAAACCAATCAAGATTTTTGATTTAGCCAGAGAAATGATTAAATTGTCGGGTTTTGAACCAGATAAAGATATTCCAATTGTTTTTAGCGGTTTGAGACCAGGAGAAAAACTCTATGAAGAGATAATTTTTACCGAAGAGAGGATTGTAGAGAAGTATTATCAAAAAATACTGAAGGTTCAATCTTTAGCGATGAATAAGGAAAAATTAGATAAGTATCTCTCTAAACTAAAAGAAGCAGTAGAAGAATTAGATAACCAAAAGATATTAAAAGTTATTAAGGAAATTGTTCCTTCTTTTGAAGAGGATAATCTAAAAAAAATAGAAAAAGAGAAAATTTAAAATATGATTAAGCTAAAAACTATCAAGGAAATAAAAGAATTAAAAGGCAAAAGAGTTTTACTGAGAGTTGATTTTAATGTTCCTTTAGATGAAAATGGGAATATTAGAGATTCTTTTCGTATAGAAAAATCTTTACCGACAATTAAATACCTAAAAAGGAAAAAGGCTAAGGTGATTTTGATTACTCACTTAGGAAAGCCAAAAGGAAGAAAAGTTGAAAAATTAAGACTTAATAATGTTCAAAAAAAATTAAGTAGTTATCTTGATTTTAAAATTAAAAAATTAGATGATTGTATTGGTGAAAAAGTAGAGAGAAAAATAAAAAAAATGAAAGAAGGAGATATTATTCTTTTGGAAAATCTTCGTTTTCATAAAGGAGAAGAAAATAATGATAAAAATTTTACTCGGTTGTTAGCAAAATTAGGAGATATTTATGTTAATGACGCTTTTAGTGTTTGCCATCGTCCTCATTCCTCAATTGTTGGTTTACCTTACTATTTACCTGCTTTTTCTGGATTTCTTTTAGAGAAGGAGGTAGAAGTATTAACTCATATTTCTGAGAAAGCAAAAAAACCGTTGGTTGTTATTATTGGTGGAGCAAAAGTGTCAAGTAAAATTACGACAATTAATCTTTTTTTAAAAAAAGGCGGGATAATTTTAATAGGAGGGAAAGTGGCTAATATTATTTTAGGAGTTAGGAATGATCTCAAGTTGAGAGGAAAATCTTTAGAAAAAGAAGCAGGAGTAGCAAAAAAAATAAAATTAGAAGAAGGAAAAGTTTATCTGCCATTGGATGTGGTAGTTAAGAGAAGAAAAAATAATTCTATTTGTATTAAAAATTTATCTGCAGACAAAATTAAAAATATTAATTTAATTTTTGATATTGGAGATCAAACAATTGAATTATTTTCTAAAATTATTAAAAAAGGGAGAACAATAATTTGGGCTGGTCCATTAGGTCTTTTTGAGGATTCTTTATTTGAAAAAGGGACAAAGATTATAGGAAGAGAGATTGTAAAAAATAAAAATGCTTTTAAGTTTGCTGGCGGCGGAGATACTTCTCTTGCTTTGTTAAAATTTGGTTTGAGAGAGAGGTTTGATTTTGTTTCCACTGGTGGAGGAGCAATGCTTGCTTTTTTAGGCGGAGAAAAATTGCCTGGATTAGAAATTTTAAAAAAATAATAACAATAAAATTATGGAAATTAAAAATCTTAAAAGAGCAGCTGAAAGAATAAAAAAAGCTATTGAGAAAAATGAAAAAATTATTCTTTTTGGTGATGCTGATATGGACGGCATTACTTCGGTCATAATTTTAAAAGAAACTATTGAAAATTTGAACGGAAAAGTTGAGGAAATTGGTTTTCCTGATAGAGAAAAAGATGGTTATGGTCTTAATGAAAAGGCGCTTGCTTCTTTTAAGAAATATGCTCCTGCTCTATTGGTAGTAATGGATTGCGGGATAGGAAATTTCAAAGAAATTGATTTAGCAAATAAAATTGGTTTTGAAGTTATAGTCATTGATCATCATGAAGTATTAGGAAAAGTGCCTAATGCTTCAATTATTATTGATCCTAAACAGCCAGGAGATAATTATCCTTTTAAGCAATTAGCAACAGTAGGTTTAGTTTTTTATTTAAGCAAAGTTATTTTAGGAAAAAAACTAAAAAAATCGCTGGAAAAAAACTTTCTTGAATTAGCAGCAATGGCAACAATTGCTGATATGATGCCTAGAATTAAAGATAATAAAAAGATTATTGAAAAAGGATTAGAGTCTATTAGGGATAGTTGGCGTCCAGGCATTCAAGCGCTATTTAAAACTGCTTCTTTAAATATAGAGATGTTTAATTATCTTTCTTTAGGACAGCAAATAGAAAAAATAGATTCTTTTCTTAATATACCGGAATTTAAAAATGGTTATCCTTTTGTTTATTTGCTTTTAACTTCTCAAGACGAAAGGAAGGCAGAAAAGATAGCGACAGAATTATTTAGAAAGAGTCTTCAGAAAAAAGAAAAAATTAGAGAAATTATTGATTTTTTAAGTAAAAAATATTTTAATGATAAAAATCCTTTGATTTTTGATGGAGATGAGGGTTGGGAGTTGATTTTATTAGGAACAGTTGCTTCTGTTCTTTGTCAAAAATTTCAGAAACCAGTTTTTCTTTATAAAAAAAATGAGAAAGAAAGTCCGGGAAGTATTAGAGCACCAGAAGGTTTTAATGTAGTGGAGGCGTTGAAAAGTTGTTCAAGATATTTGATTACCTTTGGGGGACATCCTCAAGCAGCAGGTTTTAGGGTTGCTAATAATAATCTTAAAAAATTTAAAGATTGCTTGATTGATTATTATAAAAACGATTTATAATTTAATAAAATGAATTTTTTTTAATATAATTTAATTTTGATTTTATAATGAAAAAAATAATCATTTATACTGACGGCGGATCAAGAGGTAATCCTGGAAAAGCAGCAATTGGAGTGGTTTTTTGCAATGAAAAAGGAGAAGTCATTAAAGAATATTCTCAATTTATAGGAGATAACTTAACAAATAACGAAGCAGAATATCAGGCAGTAATTTTTGCTTTAAAGAAGTTTAAGCTTTTGTTTGGCAAAGAATTAGCTAAAAAATCAGAAATAGAAATAAGATCTGATTCTGAACTTTTAGTTAAACAATTAAACGGACAGTATAAAGTTTTAAATGAAAAAATTCAACCGCTTTTTTTAGAAGTTTGGAATTTGCGTCTTGATTTTCAAAAAGTGAAGTTTAAACTTATCCGAAGAGAAAAGAATAAAGAAGCAGATAAATTGGTTAATGAAGCCTTGGATAGAAATGAAAAGCAAAAACTTTTTTAAATAAAGAAAACCCCTCAAAAAAGAAGGGGTTTTCTTTATTAGCAGGACTATAAGCCGAATTCTGTCCCTTTTAAAAAAGGGTGTGGTCATCTATCTAAGCGAACTACTTTTTGCAGGATAAGAGTTAAACTAATCCTGCTTTGTTCTTGCACCCAGCAAGGATTTAGCCGTTTCACCCCCGCATTGCTGCGGGACTATCCCGCTAAAGCGGGCTCCTTAAGCTTGCGCTTAAGGACGTCTCTGTTCGCACCTCTCTCTATTCTCTAAAAGAATAGAGGGCATCCTTATTAGGGAATGCTGCTGTTTAACCAAGCATAGTATTGATATTGCTTGGTGGGTGTTCGGACTTTCCTCTAAGCATATATTATAAAATATATGCTTAGCGACCACACGTCCTGCCATATTATATTTTATAATTTTTTGTCTTTTTGTCAAATAATTGGATAGATTTTAAGGATAGGAAATTGTACTTAAAAAATCAACAGGAGTAAAAAAAAAGTGACGGAGGTCGGACCTCCGCCACTTTTTTACTTATAGAATTGGTAGGAATGTGGTGAAGTATTACCTAATATAAATTTAAAAATTTAAAAAATAATTTATATGTAATTACTAGCCAATTTGGCAACGGTTTGGTTGTTATTATTCCCCATCCCCCTTCTTTTTCCTTCCCCCTCCTCTCTCTTCCTTTCCTTCCCCTCCTCTGGAGGGGGAGGATTAAGGAGGGGGAGGTTTTTAATCCCATTTCCCTCCTCACCTCCCCCTTCCCTTTGGGAAGGGGGAGGAATGGGGAAAGAAAAAGGGAAGGGGAAGGATTAGATGAGATGTTTTTTCTTTTCAAAAGGGAAAAGAAAGAGGAAGTGGAGGAAAACTATTTTTTTATTTCGTTACTGAATTAATTGGATAGTACAATTTATATAAATGTATTCTTCAATCTCCTTTAAATTAAGCCAAATTTATGTTATTTTAAGAAAAAATAGATCTTTGAAAATGTATAGAAAAAAGAAAAAAAGAAGTAATCCAAACCCCCTAAGAGTTTATCTTTGGGGGGTTTTCTCTTGATTAGATTTTAATATTATTTTACTCTAAAATAATATAATTTTAATTTAATTTATTATGAAAGAGTTAAGTAAAATTTGGTTAGACGGTGAATTTATTAATTGGTCTGAAGCAAAAATTCATATTTTAACTCATACTCTTCATTACGGAGGAGGAATTTTCGAGGGGATTAGGGCTTATAAGACGAAAAATGGGCCAGCAGTTTTTCGTCTTGATGATCATCTTAATCGCTTTTTTTATTCTGCTTCGGTTTTAAATATGAAAATTCCTTTTGAAAAAGAAGAAATTAAAAAAGCAATTTTAGATTTAATCAGGATAAATAAAATAGAAGAATGTTATATTAGGCCAATTGCTTTTTTTGGTTATGGAAAAATGGGTTTAAATCCTGAAGGATCGCCTGTTCAAGTAGGAATAATTGCTTGGCCTTGGGGGCAATATTTAGGAGGTAAAGAAACTATTTCAGTTAAAATCTCAAAATATATTCGCCTCCATCCTCAATCAATAGTTTCTGATGCTAAAATTAATGGATATTATGTTAATTCCATCCTTGCTTCTTTAGATGTTCAAAGCCAAGGTTATGATGAAGCATTGCTATTAGATTATGAAGGATTTGTTGCCGAAGGACCTGGAGAAAATATATTTATTGTAAAAGGAAGAAAAATTTTTACTCCTGTTTCTGGTTCCATTTTAGCAGGTATTACCCGAAAAAGTATAATAAAAATTGCTCACGATTTAGGTTTAAGTGTTGAAGAGAAAAAAATTAGTGTTGAAGAATTAAAATCAGCTGATGAAGCGTTTTTTGTCGGAACCGCAGTGGAAGTTTGTCCTATTGGAAAAATTGACGAAGTACTAATTAACAACCAAAAGATTGGAGAAATCACAAAAACTATAAAAGAAATTTTTGAAAAAGTTGTTAGAGCTGAGAAAGAGGATTATTTAGATTGGCTTACGATAGTGAATTAAATAAATTAAATTTATGCGAGAAATTGAAACCAAAGTATTGATTATAGGCGGTGGAGCGGCTGGACTGAACTCTGCTTTGCATTTAAAAACAAAAGAGGTGATTTTAATAGAAAGGAATGGTTCTAATTCTAAGATTTCTCCTTGGAATTTAATGGTTAAAGAAAGAGAAGAAATAAAAGAGAAAATTCTGGTTAATGGCAAGAAAAAAAGCAATCCTCAAGTTTTAGACGCTTTTCTTGATTATTATTTTGAAGTAATAGATGATCTAAAGAATATTGGGCTTAAATTAAGAAAGTCAAATATAGGTTTAGTGCCTGATTATCGTTTACCAGGGAGCGAAGCAAGAAAAATTTTTCTTCAAAAATTAAAAAATAAAGTGAAAATTCTTAAAGGCGAAGTAAAAAGTTTTTTGATTTCTAAAAAAGAGAAGAAGATTAGAGGGGTTAAGGTTTTTCTTTTTTCTTCTCAAGAGGAAGTAAGGGTATTTTTTGATTATTTAATAATAGCAAGTGGAGGAATGGCTGGGCTTTTTTTATTTAATACAGGAAGTAATGATGTTGATGGAAGTATTTTGTCTTTAGCTTATGAAGCAGGATTAACTTTAAGAGATTTAGAGTTTTTTATGTTCCATCCTTTTTTAATAACTGATAGAAGGTTTCCTCAAATGCTTGTTTCTGGTGAAATCCTGACTAAAATGAGATACGAGAATGAAAGAGGAGAAGAGTTTCTTTCTAAAGAAATTAAAGAAGCGCTGTTAACGAATAACCATCATCATATTTTTCCTCAAATGGTGAGAGAGTTTTATCAGCAGTCATTGAAAAGTAAGATTTTTGGCAGATTGGTTTGTTCTTCTCAATGGTTTGAAAGATTTAAAAGAGAAAATGAGTTTGGATTTATTTTTAGAAGATTTAAAAAAGAAGAAATTGAAAAAATAGAGATTCATCCTGCTTTTCATTTTTCTATTGGCGGATTGGTAATTAATGAAAAAGCTCAAACAAGCCAAGAGAATGTTTATGCAGCTGGAGAAGTAGCAGCCGGACTCCATGGGGTAAATAGAGTGGGCGGACTGGCTATTTTAGAGGCTTTGGTTTTTTCAAAAATAGCAGCTTTGGATATTAATAGTAAATTAGAAAAAGAGAAAAAGAAAATTCGTGTTTTTAAGAAAGATAATTCTATTGAAGAAGTTGGGACAATAGGAATAAGTCAAGAAATGAAAAAATTAGTTTGGCAAAATTTAGGACCAATGAAAAATAAAGAAAAATTAGAAAATTTTCAAGATTATTTAAAAAAGAAAAAAAGAAAGACATCTCAAGAAAAATTAATAGAAAAGATTGTTCAAATATCTTTATTAAGAAAGAATTCTATTGGTTCTTTTTATAGAGATGACTTAAAAGAAAACAAAAAGGCACCTTCTTCTTTTTTAGTAAAAAAAGAGATAGTTTTTAAATGATTTTTATTTATGAAAGGAAATAAACATAAAAAGAAAAACTTGAAAAACACAAGAAGTCCTTTAATAGGTATTATTGGGGGCAAAGGAAAGATGGGTAACTGGTTTAAAATGTTTTTTGAGAAAGAGGGTTTGGAAGTAATAATTTCAGATAAAGACACTTCTCTTTCTAATTTTGAACTTGCTCAAAAAGCAGATATTGTGATTGTTTCTGTTCCTATTAAAGAGAGTGTACAGATTATTAAAGAAGTGAGGAGTTATATTAAAAAAGACGCTTTATTAACAGATTTTACTTCATTGAAATTAAAACAGACAGAGGCTTTAAAAAAATCTAAAGGCGGGGCTTTGGGTATGCATCCTCTTTTCGGTCCTTTAGTATCAGATTTAAGCAATCAGGTAATTGTTTTTTGTAGAGTAAAAGATAATTATTGGGTAAAGTTTTTACAGAATTTTTTTATTAAGAAAGGAGCAAAAATTATAGAGATTTCTCCTCGTGAACATGATAGACAAATGGCAATGATTCAAGCCTTGATTCATTTTACGAATATTAGTATAGCAAGAACTCTTTATACTCAAAAAATTAATTCTAAAAGCCCTCTTCTAACTCCTGTTTTTCGGCTTCAAAGTTTAATTATTGGCAGAATTTTAAGTCAAAATCCACGTCTTTATGCTGAATTAGAGATAGAAAATCCTTATTTTAAAAGAATTTTAACTGAGTTTGAAAAGCAAAGCAGATTATTATCAATAGATATTAAAAAGAAAAATTCTAAAGGTTTTATCAGGAAGTTTATTCAAACTGCTTCTTATTTAGAAGGATTTCGAGAAATTGCCCAAATAAAATCAAATGAAGTTTTAAAAGTTCTTGAACATCAACCTATTAAAATTAAGGAATCAAAAACAAGAATATCTTTGAAAGAAGGGGAGTATAAAGTGGGATTTTTAGGTCCAGAAGGCACTTTTTCTCATCAAGCAGTCTTAAGTATTTTTCCCCAAGAAAAGAATATTTTTCCATTTTTGACAATCAAGGATGTGTTTGAAGCAGTGAATAATGGTGAAATAGAAGTTGGAGTTGTCCCGGCTGAAAATAGTAATAATGGTATGGTTGCTGAAACAATAAACAGGTTGATTGAATACCCCTTAAAAGTAAGCGGCTCTTTTAATCATAGAATTCATCATTGTTTATTAGCAAGAACAAATCATATAAAAGAAATAAAGATTATCAAGAGTCATCCTCAAGCCTTAGAGCAATGTCGTCATTGGTTAGAATCGCATTTTCAGAAAGTTAAGATAGAAAGTGTTTCCAGCACTACATCTTCTATTTTAGAAAGCAAGGATCCGAAAGTGGCTTTTATTGCTTCTAAAGCGGCAGCTGAAATTTATAATCTTAAAATTTTGGCAGAAAATATAGAAGATGTGAGAGAAAATTTTACTAAATTTTATTTAATTTCTTCAGATTTAAATAAATATTTTATCAAAAAATTAAAGGCAAGAAAAACATTAATTTTATATGCTGTTTATGATAGAGTTGGTATTTTAAGAGATGTTTTAGATGTTTTTGCCAAAAATAATATAAACTTGACTTGTCTTCATTCTGTTCCTTCTCGTCTTAAGCCATGGGATTATTATTTTTTCCAAGAAGTTGAAATTCCTTATTTTTCTCCGACCTTACAGAAAGTAATAAAAGAGGTTAGTAGATATTGTCCTATAATAAGAATTTTAGGGGCTAGCTGATGAAACATTAATATAGGAAATTACTTGAAATGGGTAGTAATTTCTGTTATCATTTTTAAAATAATACTTGAAATTGCTAAAAAATAGAATTATGATTAAAAAATTTTTTCTTTTTCTTTTTGAAATTATTAAGATATCTTTTATTGCTGCGGCGATAGTTATTCCGATAAGATATTTTTTGTTCCAGCCATTTTTTGTAAGGGGTGAATCAATGGCTCCAACCTTTGAAAATGGTGATTATCTAATAGTAGATGAAATCAGTTATAGATTTAGAGAGCCAAAAAGAGGGGAAGTAGTTGTTTTTAAATACCCAAAAGATACTTCTCAAAGATTTATAAAAAGAATAATTGGTTTGCCGGGAGAAACGGTTGAGATTAAAAATGGAAAAGTAGAGATTTATAAAAATAACAAAAAAATAGTTTTAGATGAATCCTCCTACCTTAATTCTGATATTTTTACGCAGGGCGATTTGAAAGTGTTTTTAAAAAAAGATGAGTATTTTGTAATGGGCGATAATCGTCCCTTTTCCTATGATTCACGGAGATTTGGAGTTGTTCCTAAAAAAGATATTATTGGAAGGGTTATTTTAAGATTTTCTCCTTATTCTTTGCCTTACCTTTCTATTTTTAATAAAGTTCCAAATTATTAAAAAACAATGTTAATAAAATAATTTTTATGCCGAAACAAATAAAATTTCAAACTCCTAAAGGAATGCACGATATTTTACCTGCAGATCAGGTTTATTATCAAAAGATCTATGATGTCGTATTTGAGGCAGCAAATTTTTATAATTTTGGGAAAATTGATACGCCGATATTAGAGGACACAGATTTATTTTCTCGGAGCGTTGGAGTAGCCACAGATATAATTAAGAAAGAAATGTACACTTTAAAAACTAAAGGAGGTGATTGTTTAAGTTTAAGACCAGAAGGAACAGCGCCAATTGCAAGGGCGTATATTCAACATGGAATGGCAAATATTTCTCAGCCTGTAAAGTTGTGGTATTTTGGTCCCTTTTTCCGGTATGAAAAACCTCAAGCAGGAAGATATCGTCAGTTTTGGCAGTTTAGTTTTGAAGTTTTAGGAGAAAAAGATGGTGTTATAGATGCTCAAATTATTCAAATCATTTATGATATTTTACAAGAGTTAAAAGTTAGAGATTTAATTGTAGATATTAATAGTATTGGTTGTGATCAGTGTAGACCTTATTATAAAAAACTTTTGACTAGATATTTTAAACCGCGGGAATCATATTTATGTCGTGATTGTAAGCGACGGTTAAAAGAAAATGTGTTAAGAATTTTAGATTGTAAAGAAGAAAAGTGTCAGGCAATTATAGAAGAGGCGCCTCAATCTTTAAATTATTTATGCGACGATTGTCGGTCTCATTTTAAATCAGTAATAGAATTCTTAGATGAACTTGAGATTCCTTACAATCTTAATCCTTATTTAGTTAGAGGATTAGATTATTATACTAAAACAGTTTTTGAGATTTTTCTTCAAGAAAAAGAGGAGAAAGGCGGGTTAGAGAAAAAAGAAGTAGAGAAAGGAGAAGAAAGAAAGGAGGAAGGAGAAGAAGAAAGAAAAAAGAAGGCTTTAGCAGGAGGAGGAAGATACGATAAATTAGTAAGTTTATTGGGAGGGAAAGATATACCAGCAGCAGGTGGAGGAGTTGGCGTGGAAAGGTTGATTGAAATAATAAAGACTCAGGATGTAAAAATACAAGACAAAGAAAAAAGTCAAGTTTTTTTAGCTCAACTTGGTCAATTAGCAAAAAGAAAAAGTTTAAAAATATTAAGAGAATTTAGGAAAAACAAAATCAAAGTTCTTGAGGCATTTGGTAAAGATTCATTGAAAGTTCAATTAAATAGGGCTCATAATTTAGGAGTTAAATATACTTTAATTTTAGGACAGAAAGAAGCGTTAGAGAATGAAATTATTATTAGAGATATGGAAACAGGAAAGCAAGAAATAGTAAAAATAGAAAAGATTGTAGAAACGATAAAAAATAAATTAAAGAAGAAGTAGATTTTAAATCTAAGATAATCCATAAGCATTTGCGCGTATAGCTCAGGGGTTAGAGCGTCCGTTTCACATGCGGAAGGTCGCTGGTTCAAATCCAGCTACGCGCATCATTGGAATTTGATCGACTTTTTTGTGGGCGTCGTCCGTACAGCGCCGTCCACAAAAATGGCTCTTGGTAATTGAATTTTTCTGATTAGATTTTAACTTTTTATGACAGATTTATTAGATGATTTTTTTATTTTAGAAAAGATTAAATTAAAACAACCATTTAATCTTTTTTTGACTGTTCAAGATTTGCGAAATTCTTATCCTGGTTTTGAAATTTATGAGTACGCTTTTGATAGAAATAAATTTTTTCTTGTTTTAGAAAGAGATAATGTTGTTTTGCCTGTAGTTGTCTTGGCTAATTCAATAATTAATCCAGAAATTAAAATTTATATTCCTCTTACCTTTCAAAGAAAAGCGAATAATTTAAAGTGGATAATTGAGAAAGTTAAAAAAGTATTAAATTTAGATATTGATTTAAATAAATTTTATCAGAAAGCGAAGAGAGATAAAGTTTTAAAAAAAGTTATTAGAGATCTCCAAGGATTAACCTTTCCTGCTACTCCTACTTATTTTGAATCTTTGGTAAGGGCAATTATTGAACAGCAGTTGTCTTATAATCTAACAATAATCATTGAAAATCGTTTTATAAAAAAATTTGGTTCATTTATTAAAATTGGTAAAATAAAATATTTTGCTTTTCCTAATCCAAAAAGATTAGCAGTGGCTAAAGATAACGAATTTCAATCTTGTGGTTTAAGCCAAAGAAAAGGGGAATATATTAGAAGATTGTCTCGACAAATTATTGAAGGAAAATTGAATTTTAAAGAATTAAATCAATTGGATGACAAGTTGCTTATTCAAGAATTAAAAAGAATTAAGGGAGTAGGTCAATGGACAGCCGAATATGTGTTGGTTAGGGGTTTCAGAAGAATAAATTTTACTCCTTTAGATGATCTTTTTTTAAAAAAGATAGTTGCTTATTATTATTTTAAGAATAAGAAAAAGGTTAAAGATATTTCTCGGTTAGAAATGGAAAAAATTTTTTCAGAAATTTCTGAATTCAGCGGTTTGGCTTCTTTTTATCTGCTTAGTCATTATAATTTAAAAGTTAAAAATAAAGTTAATAATGATTGAATTTAAAATTATCAAGAAATCAAAAAAAAGCAAAGCAAGATTAGGAATAATTAAGACGCCGCATGGGATTATTAGGACGCCTTCTTGGGTTCCGGTTGCTACTCAGGCAGTTGTTAAAACCTTAACTTCTGAGGAAGTTAAAAAAGCAAAATCTCAAATTTTAATTTGTAATACCTTTCATCTTCACTTAAAGCCTGGAGAAAGAATTATTGAAAAAGAAGGTGGTTTGCATAATTTTATGAATTGGCAGTTTCCTCTAATGACTGATTCAGGCGGATTTCAAGTGTTTAGTTTAGGATTTGGCAGAGATTTAGGAGTGGGGAAGGTTTTAAAATATTTTCCTGAAAATTCCTTGGTAGAAGTTATTGAAGCAAAAAAACAACCCAAAAATCTTAAAATTACCCCTGAAGGTGTTTATTTTAAATCTTTTATTGATGGTAAAGAACTTTTTTTAGGACCAAAAGAATCAATTAAAATTCAGGAAAAATTAGGAGCAGATATAATTTTTGCTTTTGATGAGTGCACATCTCCTTTGTGTTCTTTTGATTATGCGAAAAAATCTTTGGAGAGAACGAATAAGTGGGCTAAGATTTGCTTGAAAGTAAAAAGGTCTAATCAATCTATATTTGGGATTATTCAGGGATCTCGTTATAAAAATTTGCGTCAAGAAAGTGCCAAATTTATCAATTCCTTGGGTTTCGATGGCTTTGGTATTGGCGGTGATTTAGGAAAAACAAAAAAAGAAATGAAAAAGATATTAACTTGGGTAATTCCTTTTTTAGATGAAAGAAAACCGCGTCATCTTTTAGGAATAGGGAAGTTAGAAGACATAGAAAATATAATTAAATTAGGAATTGATACTTTTGATTGCATTGTTCCTACCCGTTACGGTAGGCATGGTATTGCTTTTACTAGTCAAGGGAGAATAGATTTAGGAAAAAGAAAGTTTTTGAATGACAAAAATCCAATAGATAAAAAGTGTTCTTGTTATGTTTGTCAAAATTACCGACGAAATTATATTAGTCATCTTTTTCGAGCAGGCGAAGTTACTGCTAATAGATTGATAACTTTTCATAATATTTACTTCTTTAATTCTTTTGTTGAAAAAATGAGAAAAAAAATTAGAGAAGGGAAATTATAAATTTTGCAAATTTTTTTAATTTGTACTACCTAACCAATTCGGCAACAAAATTGATTTAATCATTAATTTTCCCATCCCCCTCCTTTCTCCTCCCCCTTCCCAAAGGGAAGGGGGA
>CAZPFE010000005.1:0-25744 GCA_964585805.1 uncultured Candidatus Saccharibacteria bacterium
CTTCCCTCTGGGAAGGGGGAGGATTAAAAAATAAATAGGGGGGATTTCTTCTCTCTTCTCCTCCCCCTCCAGAGGAGGGGGAGGATTAAGGAGGGGGTGGTCTTCAATCCTCCCCTTCCCCCTGGGAAGGGGAGGATATGAGAAGGATATTCTCCCTTTCCAAAAAGAAAAGGAGAAGATATGAGAGGTGTTTTTCTTTCTTTAAAGATTTTTTAATTATAAACCCTCCTCTTTTAATTTTTCTAACAACTCCTTTTGTTTTTTTGTTAATCGTTTTGGAATGTTTATCTTTAATTCAACATACAAATGACCTCTTCCATAACCAGAAAAATGAGGAATGCCTTTACCTGAAACTCTCAAAACCTTTCCAGATTCACTTCCACTTGGAATTTTTAAAACAATCTTCTTACCATCAAGCAAAGTTATTTCTACTTCTCCTCCTAATACTGCTTGAGAAATTGTTATTGGAACAACAGTAAACAAATCATCTCCTTTTCTTGTAAAAATAGGATGTTTTTTAACAAAAATCTGAACATATAAGTCTCCTGCTTTTCCTCCTCTTCTTCCGGCATTACCCTTACCATTGATTTTAATAATTTGACCAGAATCAACTCCGGCGGGAATAAAAACTTCTATCTTTTCTTCTCCTTTTATTCTTCCTTCACCTTTACAAACATTACATGGTTTTTCAGGAATTCTTCCTTCTCCCTTACAAGCCGGACAAACTGTCCAACGAGTAATTGAACCAAAGGGGGTTCTTTTAATTTCCTGAACTCTACCTGTCCCCCGGCAGGAAAAACATTCTTTCACCTGACTACCCGGCTCAGCTCCAGTACCCTGACAGCGAGGACACTCAATCCATTTTTGCAAATTAATCTCTCTTTTTTGCCCTTTTAAAACATCTTCTAACCCTATTTCTATTTCTACTTTTATATCACTTCCTCTCCTATTATCCCTTTTTTCTTTTTGGTCAAAATTTCCAAAACCAAAAAAATCTCCAAATAAATCTTCCAAATCATCAATACCAAAATGAAAGCCAAAATCACTATCATCTTGAGAAAAATTAGTCCATGCCCAATTAAATCCTTCAAATCCAGAAGCTCCTTCTCCTCCACCTGGAGCCCCTTCAAAAACTCTTCCAAATTTATCGTATTGAGCCCTTTTTTCTTTATCAGATAAAACCTGAAACGCTTCATTAATCTCCTTCATCTTTTCTTCGTCTCCACCTTTATCAGGATGATATTTATGGGCTAATTTATAATAGGCTTTTTTTATTTCTTCTGGTGAAGCGTCTCTTGGAACACCTAAAATTTCATAATAATCCTTTTTCATTGTTAATCTCGTTTTTAGTTTATAAATTTATATTACCTTTTCCCATCCCCCTCCTTTTTCCTCCCCCTTCCCAGGGGGAAGGGGGAGGAAAAGAGAGATGTTTTTTCTTCCTTAAGAGAATGATAAAAAATTAAAAAAATTCTATCAAGGGGAGGATTGAAGAGATATTTTTTCTTTCCTTTTTTTCTTCTCCTCTTCTAGAAGGGGAAAATTTTTTCTTTCTTCTCCTCCCCTTCCTTACTTTTTTTCCTCCCCCTCCAAAGGAGGGGGAGGATTAAGGAGGGGGTGGTCTTCAATCCTCCCCTTCCCAGAGGGAAGGGGAGGATATGAAATAAGGAGGGGGAGGATGTGAAGTAAAAAGAGGGAAATTAAGGTGGGATCTTTATAAATTATTTTTCTTTATATTCTCCTTCTTCTGCTGTTCCATTATTATCTTTTCTGTCATCCTCCTTTCGATTCTCATCCTCTTGATTTGTCTCTCCTCCTGCTTGACTAACTCCTTCTTCTCCTCCGGCACTTTTGTATAACTCTGTACCTATTCTTTGAATTGCCTGAGAAAGTTCATTGCTTTTTCTTTTTATTTCCTCTATATCATCTCCATCCTTTGCTTTTTTCAAACTTTCTATTTTCTCTTGAATTTCTTTTTTATCTTCCTCTTTAATTTTATCCCCTGCTTCTTGAAGAGTTTTTTCTGAACTATAGATTAAAGCATCGGCTGCATTTCTTGCTTCTATTAACTCTTTTTTCTTCCTATCTTCTTCAGCATGCATTTCTGCTTCCCTTTTCATCCTCTCAATTTCTTCCTTTGACATTCCAACAGATCCTTCAATTCTAATAGATTGAGTTTTACCTGTTGCTTTATCCTTAGCAGAAACATTTAAAATTCCATTAGCATCAATATCAAAAGTAACCTCAATTTGAGGAACACCCCGCGGAGCCGGCGGAATTCCATCTAAAATAAACCTTCCCAAACTCTTATTATCTGCTGCCATTGGCCTCTCTCCTTGAAGAACATTAATCTCAACCGAGGTTTGATTATCAGCCGCAGTTGAAAAAATTTGAGTTTTGCTTGTAGGAATAGTAGTATTTTTAGGAATCAAAACCGTATTCACTCCTCCTAATGTTTCAATACCTAAACTTAAAGGAGTAACATCTAAAAGAAGAACATCTTTCATTCCTCCTTGGAAAATAGCTCCTTGGATAGCCGCTCCGATAGCAACCACCTCATCCGGATTAATTGACTTATTAGGTTCTTTGCCAAAAACATTCTTTATCTCTTCTTGAATTTTAGGCATTCTGGTTTGTCCACCAACCAAAACAATTTCTTCAATATCTTTTACTTCCAATTTTGCCTCTTTTAAAACATCTTTAACTATTTGAATTGACTTATCAATATAATCTTTAACTAAACTTTCAAATTTAGCTCGAGTTAATTTAAGTAAAAGATGTTTTGGGCCTGAAGCATCAGAAGTAATAAACGGTAAATTAATCTCTGTTTCCATTGTGGTGGAAAGTTCTATCTTTGCTTTTTCTGCTGCTTCTTTAATCCTCTGTAAAGCCAACTGATCTTTTGATAAATCTATCCCTTCATTCTTTTTAAATTCTTCTATAATCCAATCCATTATTTTCTGATCAAAATCATCTCCTCCTAAATGAGTATCACCTCCAGTTCCAATAACTTTAATTGTATCCTCAGAAACATCTAAAATTGAAACATCAAAAGTTCCTCCTCCAAAATCATAAACCAATATCTGTTGGCCCTTTTTCTTGTCCAAACCATAAGCCAAAGCAGCAGCTGTTGGTTCATTAATAACTCTTTTAACATTTAAACCAGCAATTTCTCCTGCCACTTTTGTCGCTTTTCTTTGAGAATCATCAAAATAAGCTGGACAAGTAATTACCGCGTCTGTAATTTTTTCTCCTAATTTTTCTTCAGCATCTTGCTTTAACTTCCTCAAAATCATTGCTGAAATTTCGGCTGGTTTATACCATTTCTCTCCCATTTTAATTTCTACTCCTCCATCAGAAGATTCTCTAATCTCATAAGGAAGAAGTTTTTTATCTCTCTGCACTTCTGGATCAGAAAAACGCCGACCAATCAATCTCTTGGCTGAAAAAATTGTGTTTTCAGGATTGGTTATTTGTTGTCTCTTGGCTAAAATACCTACTAAAATCTCTCCTTTTTTATTTACAGCAACGACCGAAGGAGTTGTTCTTGTTCCTTCTTTATTCTCAATAATCCTTGGCTCCCCATTCTCCACTACAGCCATTGCTGAATTTGTTGTCCCTAAATCAATGCCTAAAATTTTTGCCATAATTTTAAAACTTAAATTTTATCCTTTGAAAATAAATTTAGAGGATAAAATTTAAGTCTTTATTTTTTAAACTTAATTGAGATTAAATTCTGTCCCTGGCAAAAACCAGAGACAGAACCTAACCACAATTCAAAAATTTATTTTTTACTCTTCACCTTCACTTTTAATCCTTTCTTTTCCTTTGGTTTCTCTTCCTTTTTGGGAATTATTATTTTTAAAACTCCATTCTCATAACTCGCTTCCGCTTTTTCTCCTTTCACCTCTGCTGGCAAAGGAATTATCCTTTTATAATAACCACTGCTTATTTCCTTTCTATAATATCCTTTTTCCTTCTTTTCTCTTTTTTCCTCTGACTCTGCTTCTACCTTCAAAGCATTATCTGTTATTTCCACATCAATATCTTCTGGTTTAACACCTGGAATTTCTGCTTCAACAACAACCTTTCCCTTATCCTCATAAACATCCATTTTTGGTGTTTTAATTGCTGGTAAAGAGGAAAAAAAGCCTTCTGGCTCTAATTCGTCAAACCATCTATCTATTCCTCTAAAGGGATCCCATGGTATTAACGCCATACTTTTTTACTTAAATCTTGTTCTTGTGTTTATAAACAAGAACTTGATTTAAGCATTATTAGAGTTTAGATTAGATATTTTATTTTGCGACCTTTACTTTTGCTGGTCGAATAACCTTATCTTTAATCTTATAACCTTTTCTTACTTCTTCAACAACCATTTCTGACTTTACACCTTCTTTTTTTACTATTTCTATCGCCTCATGGAAATAAGGATCAAATTCTTTTCCTATTGCCTTAATCTCCTCTACCCCTAAACTATTCAAAAAATTTTTAATCCTATCTCTAATTTTCAAAATACCCTTCGCCCACTCATTATTCTTTAATTCCTCTCTTTTCATCATTTCTTCTTCAGCAGTTTCAAAATCATCTAAGATCGATAATATTTGAAGAATTATATTTTCTTTTTCTCGCTCCACTGCTTCTTTTATCCTTACCATCTCATCCTTTTTATAATTTAAAAAATCTGCCCTTGCTCTTTTCCAACCATTCAAATATTCCTCTTTTTCCTTCTGACATTCTTCTAACGCTTTTCTCATTTCCATCATTTCCTCCCTCTCCTCTTTCTTTCTCTCACCTTCTCCTTTTTCTTGCTCCTCTTTATTACTCTTCCTTTTCTTTTTTTCTTGGCTTTCTTCTTTTTTATTTTTTTCCTCTTCCATCAAAACTTATCTTTATTTTTTATATCCTCTTTATATTATAAAGTCAAAACATCAAAAATCAAGATCTTGTACAAGATGAGTACATTTTTGACAGTTGGCTCTTTCCACAGGCAAATTCAATAGGTGTTTTGCAATCTAAAGATTTATGAGGTCTTTTGAAGTTAAATCCTGTAGAATCCTGTAGATCTCCATTAAATTTTCAATTAAGAATTTGCAAGGGCAGACCTTGCCCACAAAATTTTTCTCCCCTCCTCTCTACTTCCTTTTCCTCCTCTCTTTACTCTCTCCTCCCCTTCCTTTTACTTTCCTCTCCTTTCTTTACTCTTCTCCCCCTCCTCTGGAGGGGGAGGATTAAGGTGGGGGAGGTTTTTATTCCCATCCCCCTCCTTTTTCCTCCCCCTTCCCAAAGGGAAGGGGGAGGATATGAAATTTAGTATTTAAAAATGATAAAGCTAAATTTTCTTGTTTTTTTAGCAAACGCAAAGTGTAAAACTATTAATTTATACAAAAACTTAACTACTAAAAAACTTCTAAATTACGGAGGGCTTCCTCATATACATCTAAAACTTCTTTTGCTTTATTTAGATCTAATTGATAATTAGGATCATACACCACCTGATTGCGAATTTGATGGACTTGACGAATATCTTCTAAATTAGGTAGAACTAAAGTGTCAATTTTTTCTAAAATCTCTTGCATTGTATCTCCTTTATATCCCATTCCTCTCAAAATTTCTTCTAAAAAATCATCTGCTTCTACTACTGCCAACTTGTACTCTGATTCTATATCACTTTCTAAATGTCTAATAATTTTTTTCCATCGCTTAAACATTTTTTTCATTCCATACGGCTTAAAAGTAATAAACTCTATAAAATCTTCTAAAAAATGAGCTTTTAAAAAAGTGGTTTTAAAAAGAGAAAAAATAATAAAAAATAAGAAAAAACCAGAAATTCCCAAAACCACTATTTTTATATAAGAAACTATTTTTGTTTTGCCCAAATCAATTAGAAATTGGATTAACCTCATTTATCTTCAAGAATTAATTTTCCTATATCTAAAATAAACTCATCTTCAAAATAGTTTCCAATAATTTGAAGGCCTACTGGTAAATTATTACTTTGACCTACTGGTATTGAAACTGCTGGCAATCCAGTTAAATTCACGGGAACAGTAAAAATATCTGCCAAATACATAGAGAGAGGATTTTTAACCTTTTCTCCTATTTTAAATGCTGTTGTCGGGGTAGTAGGAGTAAAAATTATATCAACTTCCTTAAACGCTTCCTCAAAATCTCTTTTAATCAATGTTCTCATTTTTTCTGCTTTTAAGTAATAAGCATCATAATAACCAGCAGAAAGAGCATAAGTCCCAAGCATAATCCTTCTCTTTACTTCTTTACCAAAACCTTTCCCTCTACTCTTAAAATAAATATCTGACAAAGTTTCTCCTGTTAGTGAAGAATAACCATATTTTATTCCATCATATCTGGCTAAATTAGAAGAAGCTTCAGAAGTAGCCACCAAATAATAAGTTGCTAAAGCATATTTTGTATGAGGTAAACTAATTTCTTGAACTTGAAATCCTTTCTTTTCCAAACTCTTTATTGTTTTATCAATTACTTCTTTAATTCCTCTTTCTATTCCTTCTGTAAAATATTCTTTAGGAAAACCAATTTTTAATTTTGAAATATCAATATTATTATTTCTTTTTCTGATTTTATCTAAATTAATCGTTGTAGAGTCAAAAGAATCTTTTCCTTCAATTGCTTTTAATACTATTTTAGCGTCTTCTGGAGTTTTAGTTAAGGGACCTATCTGATCAAGCGAAGAAGCAAAAGCAACTAAACCATAACGCGACACCCTTCCATAAGTTGGCTTTAAACCAACTACTCCACAAAAAGAAGCCGGTTGCCTTATAGAGCCGCCAGTATCAGAACCTAAAGCAAAAACAGACATTTGAGAAGCTACTGCTGCTGCTGATCCTCCTGAACTCCCTCCTGGCACTCTTTCTAAATCATAAGGATTTTTAGTAGAAAAAAAGGCAGAATTTTCAGTTGAACTTCCCATCGCAAATTCATCTAAATTTGTCTTACCTAAAATAATAGAACCTAATTCTTTTAATCTCCTAATACAAGTCGCATCATAAGGAGCAATATAATTTTCTAATATTTTTGAAGCGCATGTTGCTCTCAAATCTCTCACTAAAATATTATCTTTAACAGCAAAAGGAACACCTGCTAACAAAGAAATCTCTTCCCCTTTAGCAATTTTTTTATCAACCTCTTCTGCTTGATGAAGAGCACCTTCTTCATTTATCGTTATGAAAGCAAAAATCTCCTCATCCTTTTTTTTAATCTGGTCTAAAAAAAACTTAGTAATTTCTAAAGCAGAAAAAATTTTTTCTTTCAATCCTTGATGAATCTGTTTTATAGTTAAATCGCAAAACTCCATTTTTCTTAATTTAACAATTTAAATTTATATGTGATGCTAATTAATTTGGTAATGATTTGATTGTTATTATTCCCATCCCCCTCCTCACCTCCCCCTTCCCTCTGGGAAGGGGGAGGATATGAAATAAGGAGGGGGAGGATTAAGGAGGGGGAGGGTATTTTGAATTTTGGTCATTTGAATTTATTTAGGATTTAGAATTTTGAATTTAGGATTTAATAAGTTTTGCGCTTTGCGCTGTAGTTTTGAGTTTTACACTTAAATCAGTTTTGATTTTTGAAATTTTAACTTACAATTTAATTTTGTTACCAAAGTGGTTGGGTAGTACTAAAGAATTGTTCTCGTCTTAAGATAATCGCCTTCTTTTTTAACAAAATTGTTTTTAATTTTCATTTTTTCTTCTTCGGACCAATTTTTTACTTCATCTTCTCTCATCCTTTCCTCCTTGATTAAAAATTTCTCTGTTGAATGAAAAGTAGGCTCAATTTTAGAAACATCTAATTCATCTAATAAACTAAAATATTCTAAAATAAAAGAAAGGTCTCTGCCAAAAATTTCTTTTTCTTCTTCACTCAGTTCTAATTTAGCAAGATTAGCAATGTGTTCAATTTCCTTTTTGTTAATCATAACCTTATTTAATTATTGTTTATCTTCTATTTTGGTGGTTCTAAATTTTCTGTTTCTGCTAAAGTATCTCGCAGATGATCAAGATTTTCCAAAACCATACCCGCCCCTCTTACTACTGCAGTTAAAGGATCTTCAATAACTCTTGTAGGCATTTTTATTTCTTCTTGAATTAAGATATCTAACCCTTTCAATAAACTACCCCCTCCTGACAAGTACACTCCTTTTGTCATAATATCAGCTAATAATTCAGGAGGAGTTTCTTCTACGGTTGTTTTAACCGCCATTACAATTTGTTCTATTGACTTTTCCATTGCTTTTCTAACCTCTTCGTCAGAAATAAAAATCTCCTCTGGTAATCCAGTAATAATATTTCTTCCCCGTAACGGCATTTCTTTTTTTTCTTTTAAAGGATAAGCTGAACCAATATTAATTTTAACCGTTTCTGCTGCTCTCTCGCCTATTAATAATTTATATTCTTCTTGAGCAAAATCAATAATATCTTTATTAAGACGATCTCCAGCAACGCGTAAACTTTTAGCAACCACTATTCCACCTAAAGAAATAACTGCTACTTCTGTCGTTCCCCCACCAATATCAACAATAAAATTCCCGCCAGCCTCTTGAACATCTAACCTCGCCCCAATTGCTGCCGCCATTGGTTCCTCTATTAAGAAAACATCGCCCGCTCCAGCATTTTTGGCAGCATCACAAACTGCTCTTTTTTCTACTTCAGTAACTCCATAAGGAATACCAACAATCACTCGCGGTCGAGGTCCTAAAATAAACTTTCTGGCATGAGATTTTTCTATAAAGTACTTCAACATCTGCTCGGTCACTTCAAAATCAGAAACAACACCATTAACTAAGGGACGAGTGGCAACAATATGGGCAGGAGTTCTTCCTACCATTTCTTTTGCTTCTTTACCAATTGCTAAAATCTGACCTGTCTTTTGATTAACAGCAACAACTGAAGGCTCGTTAATAACTATCCCCTTGTTCTGCACATAAACAAGTGAATTGGCCGTCCCCAAATCTATAGCTATATTATTTGAAAAACGAGAAAAAAATTTATTAAGCATAATTTCTAAAATAACAACTTTCCAAATTGAGAAACATCTTTAATAGTTACTAAAATAAGCAATAAAATCAAAAAAACAAAACCAATTAAATTTATTTTTTGTTCTACTTTTTCTGGTATTTTTTTTCCAATAACAGATTCTAAAACTAAAAAAAACAACCTCCCACCGTCTAAAGCCGGAAAAGGAATAATATTAACCATCACCAAAGCCAAAGAAATCAAAGCAAGCAGATTTAAAACAGAAAACAAACCTTGAACAAGGGTAACTTTTGTCATCGCTAAAATTCCAATTGGTCCGGCAACCCCTGAAGAAAGAACCTTTATATTTTTCTTTTGAAAAGATTCTTTTATTAAATGCCCAAAAACAACAACTGAATAATGTAACAAATTAGCAGAATGTAAAAATCCAACACTCATCTTTTCTAAAAAAGAATTATAACTAATTTCACTCATTCCAATAATACCTATTCCTAAAGGTCCTTCTCCTTGAGGAAAAGACTCGCGAGGAATAACTTTAATCATTCTTATTTCCTCTGATTGAAAATCTTTTACTTTTAAAAGTATTTCCTTTCCTTTATTCTGATTTGTTAATTGAATAACTTTTTCAGGACTATCTACTGACTGATTATTAATGCTTAAAATAATTGTTCCTGGTTTTAACCCTATTTTTTCTGCAGGCGAATTTTTGGCAACAAAGGAGACTAAAACAAAATTCTCTTGTTTGCCAAAAGGAAAATGATAATCAAAAATTAAACTTTGTTTACTTTTAAATCCGCTAAAACCAAGAAGAAAATAAAAAATAACAACTGCTACCAAAAAATTCATTATCACTCCAGCAGACAAAATTAAGGCTTTTACTTTTACTGATTTAGCGTTAAAACTTCGGGGATCTTTTTCATATTCTCCTTCTTTCCTTTCCTCTCCATATAAACGAACAAAACCGCCAAACGGGATAAGATTAAAAGAATATATTGTCTCCCCTTTTTTAATTCCCCAAATTCGCGGAGGATAACCAATCCCAAACTCTTCAACTTTAACACCTGTTTTTTTGGCTACAATAAAATGCCCAAATTCATGAGAAATAACCAAAAAACTTAAAATTAAAATAGTAACAAAAATAGACAAAAACATAATCACTTCTTTTAATAAAAGTTACTACTAAAAATCAGAAAAATATTTTTTACTAAATCTTACCCCTCTATTTCTGCCTTTTTTCTTTCTCCTATTTCTTTAATTTTTCCATTATATTTATCTATCAAATCTTGAAGCTCATCTTTTGCCTTAAACTTATCATCTTCTCTAATCTCTCCTTTCTGGGCAGCATCTTTAATCTTATTCCATGCTTCTTCTCTCCACCGCCTAATAGTCCTTCTTGCCTCTTCCTGTTTTTCTGAAACTAATCTCACCAATTCCCGACGATATTCTTCAGTTAATGAAGGTAGAGTAATCCTGATTACTTCTTTATCAACAATCGGAGAAATTCCTAAAGAAGATTGAGAAATAGCCTTTTCAATGCCTTCAATATAAGATTTGTCCCAAGGTTGAATTAAAATTTCCCGCGGACTGGGTGAAGAAATTGCGGCTAATTGTTTTAAAGGAAACTTTTGTCCGAAACAATCTACTATTATATTTTCAACTAAAGAAGGAGTAGCCCTGCTTGTCCTTATTCCTGCCATTTCTCTTTCTAAAAAATTAATAACTTTCTCCATTTCTGGTTCTATTTTTTTAATAATCTCTTTATAATCTTCCATAATTTTTAATTTTTTAAATTTTTAATATTTAATAAATTATCTCTTAAATATACCAAAAATTTTTGTCTCTGTCGACAACAACTAAAAACTTAAAAGTAAATTTTCAAAAACCAATTTTAAATTTAAATTATAATTAGAAAGCAAAAATTTTATTTTTTGAATCCTTTTAATAACCTTAACAATTTCTTCTGGTTTTTTTTCTAAAAACTTATCATTTTTTAAATTTTCTAACCTTATTATGGAGAATAAATTTTTACTTAAATCACCTTTTTCTCTCTCTAATTGACTAATAAAAATTAAACGTAAATAAATCAACCAACTATCTAAAATATCTTCTAATGTCTCAGGAGATAAATTAGAAAGCCCCTTTACATAGTCAAATCGAGTAATCAAATCTGATTGATAAAAATTTAAAAAATCTAATATCGCTTTTTTTTCTTTATTTAAATTATCATCTTTAAAAAGATTAATTGCCCTGCCAGGTCTGCCAAAAGAAAGAAAAGAAATTTCGGCAGCTTTCTTTGTATCTTTAAATCTCTCTATTAATTTCTTTTCTATTTCTTGCCTTGGGACTAAAAAAAAATTAAGACGATATAAACGAGAAATAATGGTTGGCAAAAGCATATCTGGATAAGAAGTAATCAAAAAAATCATACTCTGAGAAGAGGGCTCTTCTAAAAATTTCAAAAAAGCATTTTGAGCAGACTTATTCATTAAATGAGCATTATCAATTACAGCAAATCTAAACGAAGAAGAGTACGGATGAAGAGACATTTTATTTATCAAGTCTCTTATTTGAGAAATTTTAATTTCTTTTCCTTGAGGATTTATTAATATCACATCAGGAAAGATATTTTTCTCAATATCCCGACAATTCTTACAAGACAAACAAGGATTTTCCGCCTTTGGGTTAATATTCAAACAATTTAAAAATTTTATAAAATGTAAAGCAACTGTTCTTTTTCCTATTTTTTCTGGGCCAGCAAATAAAATTGACTGAGGAATATCTTTTATTTTTGCCAAGTTGACTAAAAATTCCCATTGTTTTTGATGTCCAATAATCATAATCTTCATTCTTTTATTTATCTCCTCATCATTATACTTTTCTTATAAACTTCCAAATTCTCTAAAACTATACCTGTTCCTTTGGCTACACAAAGCAGAGGATCGCTGGCAATAAAACAAGGAACACCTACTGATTTGGATATTCTTTCATCAATATTTTCTAACAATGCTCCTCCTCCTGAAATTACTAATCCTTTATCCATAATATCTGCCGATAATTCAGGAGGAGTATTTCTTAAAACCATTTTTATAGCTTGAACTATTTCATCTAATTTGTCTGAAATTGCTTCTAAAACTTCATTAGAAGAAACTTTAACATTTCTCGGCAAACCAGAAACAAAATCTCTTCCTCTAATTTCTATTGTTTTTTGTTTTTTAAGGGGAACTGCTGTCCCAACCTTGATTTTAACTTCTTCGGCAGTCTGTTCGCCAATAGCCAAATTATATTTCCTTCTAATATAATCTGCAATTGCGGCGTCCAATTTATCTCCTCCCACTCTTAAAGATTGATCAGTTACTATTCCACCTAAAGAAATTACTGCTATTTCCGAAGTACCACCCCCAATATCAACTATCATATGTCCTGAACAAGAATTAATAGGAATACCTGCTCCAATAGCGGCTAAAATCGGCTCTTTAGCAACATATACTGCTTTTGCTCCAGCTGATATTCCTGCTTCTATTACTGCTCGCTTTTCAGTTGAAGTTATTCCTGCAGGGACACCTATCAATAATTCTGGCTTTAAAAATCCAAAATTTATTCCTTTTGCTTTTTTTATAAAATAACGAAGCATTGCTTCAGCTACCCGATAATCAGCAATAACCCCATCCTGAAGAGGTCTATAAACTCTAATACTATCTGGCGTCCTACCAGTCATTTCTTTTGCTTCTTTCCCAACTGCTAAAATTTTATTTTCCAAAACAGAAACAGCAACCACAGAAGGTTCATAAAGAATAGTTCCTTTTTTAGGAGTAAAAACAACTGAATTGCAAGTTCCTAAATCAATACCAATTTTTTTAATAAACATATTATCTAACAAAAATTATTTTACTATTTCTCTTCTACTCTTTTAATGTCTGCCCCTAATTGTTGTAATCTCTCTTCTATCTTTTCATATCCTCTATCTATCTGGTAAATATTCTCAATAATTGTTTCGCCTTTAGCCACTAAGCCAGCCGTAATTAACGCTGCTCCTGCCCTTAAATCAGGACTAGCAAACCTAATTCCTGTTAGCTTCGTGGGTCCATAAACTATTGACCGATGAGGATCACAAAAAATAATCTTTGCTCCCATTTTATTTAACTCTTCAAGATATTTAAATCTCCCTTCATATAAAGGATCATGAATCAAAGTAGGACCTCGCGATTGAGTGGCTAAAACACCTAACTCTGGCTGAAGATCAGAATGAATTCCTGGATAAGGCAAACTTTGAATCTTGTCCATTTTTAGAATGCCTGAAGGAAAAATTTTTATTGTTTTTTCATCTAAAATTTTAAATTTTGCCCCAAAATCCTTTAGTCGCTTCAAAAATAAATCTAAAAAGTTCAATTCACTTTCTTTAATTACTACTTCTCCTTGAGTTGCTAAAGCCATTATTATAAAAGTGCCTGTTTCTATTGGATCAGAAATGATTTTATATTCAAACCCCTCCAACTTTTTTTTACCAATAATTTCTATTTTGTTTCCTCCTCTTATCTTTATCTCAACACCCATTCTTCTAAGAACTTTAACTAACTCTTGAACTTGATAATCCTCATCAGCTATTTTTAATATAGTCTTTCTTTCTGACAAGGCAGTAAAAAGCAGAACATTCTCTGTTGCTGTTACACTAAATTCTTTTAAAATAACTTCTCTTGTTGTCTGCTTGTTTTCTTTAACAATAAAAGAAGCTGTATAAAAAGAAGGAATAAAATTTTCTTTTTTTTGAAAATAAAAAAACTTACCATTCTCTTCTTTTTCAATTCCTAAACCAGATACTTGAATACCTAATTGTTCAAAAGCATCCAAATGGGTATCAATTGGCCGAGCTCCAATTACACAACCTCCCGGCGGAGGAAATTTAATCCTACCAAAACGCGCCAAAAGAGGACCAACTAAAAGAATTGCTCCTCGAAAAAATTTAATTATATCAAAAGGAATATTTTCGGGATTAACCTGAGAAGTATTAACTTTAATTCTTCTTTTTCCAAGCCAATCAACTTTAACCCCCATTCCCTCCATTACTTTAAGCATCTTAAAAACATCCTCAATTAAAGGAAGATTATCAATAAAACAATCTTCATCAGTTAAAAGAGAAGCCGCTAAAACAGGAAAGGCAACATTCTTTGCTCCTCTTATTTCTATCTCTCCTTTTAACTGATTGCCTCCTTTGATGACAAATTTATCCTTCATTCTAAACCCGGATTTATTTTTGCGCTATTCGTTATTTTAAATTAAAACCAAAGAAAAAACAAGAGATTACTTTCTCCTTATATTTATTCAGAATTTCACAAGGAGTTCAGGGCAAGGTCTGCCCTTGACAAAAACTTTGGGCAGGGGCAGATCTTGCCCTATACTTGAACAACCAAAAATCCAAAATACTCTCCCTCACCTTAATCCCCCCTCTTTACTTCCTCCTCTCCTCCCCCTTTCCTTTGGGAAGGGGGAGGAAAAAGGAGGGGGATGGGAATAAAAACCTCCCCCTCCTTAATCCTCCCCCTCCAGAGGAGGGGGAGGAAATATAGAGAGAATATACCCTCCTTATTTAAAGAAGAAGGATTGAAAATAAAAAAGAAAGATAAGATGAAAAAGGGGAATAATACCAATCAAACCGTTACCAAAGTAGTTGGCAATGACAATTAAGAAAATACTTAAAAATTCCCGTTTAAATTTTTAGTTTAAAAAATATTCCAACATTCTGCAGAATATTGGAATATTTTGTTTAAAGTTGAGAAGAAAAAATACATCTCAAAAACTGTGGCGAAAGCCAAAAACCTCCGCCACAGTAAATCTTAAATTTTAAATCTGAAATCGCTAATTTCAATAAATATCTATGAATATCAATATTTTTTCAAAATTTAATCATTTTTTATATTCAACCTTTAAACAGATAAAAAGTTTGCGGATTAATAATTTTAAGGTATTATATAAAAACAAAACCAAAAAATTTACTTCATATGAAATCTCAAACTAAAAGAAGAATATTTTTTATTTTGGTTATCCTGTTTTTTATTAGTGCAGGAATAATTATTGCCTATTCTCTCGGCTGGAGATTTGATTGGAAAAACAAAAAAATCACCCAACCGGGAATGTTTTACTTTAAAGTAAAACCAACTAACGCTCAGATATATATAAATAATAAACCAAAAAAGAAGACTGATTTTTTCTTTGGTTCGGCTTTAATAGATAATCTTTTACCAGGCAAATATAAAGTTAAAATTAAAAAAAATGGTTTTTTCCCGTGGGAAAAAACGCTTACTATTAAAAAAAGAGAAGTCACAGAAGCAAAAAGTATTGTCCTAATACCTAAAAATTATTCTTTTTCTCAAATAACAAACCAAGCAGAAAATTTCTTTATTTCTCCCAATCAAAAAGAAATAATTATAGAAGAAAAAATTGTAAATTACGATTCTTCCAGCACACAAGCCACTACTCATTGGTCCTTAAAACTTTTTGAAATTGATAAAGAATTAAAAAGCTCTTTAATAGAAGAACAAGACATCCTGAATAAACTTAATTCTTCTAAAATAAGCAAAAACAAAATTAAAAAAGTTTTCCTTCAAAAATTAAAATTTTCTCCTGATTCCAAAAAAATTCTCTTAGAAATAACAACCGACGAAAAAGAAGAAAAAAGATATTTCTTTCTTCTTAGCATTGATCAAACGCCAGCCATTTTAAAGAATATCAAATTACCTTTAAGTAATCTTGAAAATGTTTATTTTAATCCTGAAAACCAAAAAGAACTTTTTGTTCTTACAAATTTAGAAGAAAACAAACCAAAAGATGAAACTACAGAAAAATACGAAGATCAGAAAAAAGAAAAAAGTCCTTATAACCCTTCCTCCCTTAAAATTCTTCAAAAAATCAACTTAGAAAAAAATGAAAAAAAAGTTTTATTAAAAGATGTTATCACTTTGACTTTGTTTAAAGATAATATCTATTACTTAAACAAATCAGGCTTTTTATTTAAAGCAGACCTATCTCTAAAAAATAAAGAAAAACTAAACCTCTATCCTTTTGATGTTCAAAAAAAATGGCAAATCCTAAAAGCCACAGATAATTATATATTTCTCAAAGAAGAAGAAAGAAATCTATACCTTCTAGAAAAAGGGACTCTGGCGAAAAAAATCGCTGATAACTTCAACAACCTTACAATCTCTCCTGACGAAAAAAAGATAGCTTTTTACAATAACCATGAAATCTATCTTCTCTTCTTAAAGAAAAAATATAATCAGCCAACAAAAGAAAAAGGAGAAATTAGCTTTTTAAGCAGATTTAAGGGAGAAATTAATAACCTTTTTTGGTGGACAAACGATTATTTAATTTTTAATAATGGTGAAGAAATAGAAATTTCTGAGATTGATGATAGAGATAAAATTAATATCGTCCAAATAGGAAAATTTCCAAAACCAAAAATATTCTGGAATCAAAAATATAATTCTCTTTTAGTTTTAAGTAATAACAAACTTTACTTTTCTCAAGGTTTAAAACCTTAAAGGTTTAAAACTTTAACCATTTGCTTAATCAAAGATACCACTACCGGTGGAGGCATTAAACTATAAGAAGGAACGCCAGTATCATCTAAAACTTGCCACGGCTTTTCAATAATTTCTACTTCTCCTGTATCCTGATTAAATTTGTAATCATAAGCTGGCGTTAATTCATAATCATCAACTAACTCTTCTGCTTTTTCAATTGGAATAGAATTTCTTAAAAAGATTTTTGGTACACCCTGAAGGTTAAAAGCCTGCTCTATTATTTTTTGATCTTTATCTAAACGAGATCTAATCGGTTCTATTCCCAAATCGTCCCCTTCTTTTCTAACCATTCTCACTCCTTCTCCTCCTTCTTTTAAGCCAGGACATTCAGGATTATCACAAATAAGATAAAACTCATTTTTTTCTTTATCATAACCAACTTTTTTTGTGGGCAAAAGTTTCAGGTTTCTTGAAGTCTGACAAACAGGACAAATAACTCGATATTTTATTCTTTCATCAATAACATTTTCTGGAACATTAATTAAAACAAAAATATCAGGATCGCTTCGATAATCTATCAAATCTCTAAAAAACAAAGAATAAGAAACTTGATCCATATCTCGAGGAAAACCATCAATAAAAAGAGCTTTTTTGCCTCTTTTAGAGATCTCCCTTTTAGCTAAAACCAAAATTAATTCTGTTGGTAAAAGGGTTTTTGTATCTCTATTTTTTAAAGAATTTATAATCTCGTCTATTGATAAAAATCCACGGTAATTCTCTTTTAGAAATTGAATCAATTCTTCTCTTTTCTGATCATCAGCAACAATCTCATCAAGATCACGAATCATATCTCCTATTGAAAAATGTTCTATTCTCTCACTATCTACTATTTCCTTAAACATTTTGGAATAAGTCCCCTTCCCTGAACTCTTTTTACCTAATAAATAAGCAATAAAGCTATTATTTTTTAAATATTCTCGTATTTTTCTAATTTCTTCACCTGCCTTTAGTTCAAAATATTCCCTTCTTTGACTAACATCTGTTAAATCAAACTTTTTTGAAGAATTATCAATTTTGGTTTTAAATAAAGGAAACTCCATACTTCTCAATTAAATTAATAAAATTAAAATTATTTTTATTATTAAAAACCCTTTATCTTTATTCTAAAGCCTTTCATTTTCTTATCTTTTTTTATAAAGATAAAGGGTTTTTAATTCTTTAATCCATTAGCTTTTCTGCTAAATCTTTTGAAAGCACTCTCCAGCACTCATGATCGCCGGCTGTTGATTTTGCTACAGCAAAATACCTTTCTCTCCCCTTTGCCTCTTTTTTAACGATTTTATAATCAGTAGTAGTAAACTTCTTTTTTAATTTAACATCGTAAAAGCTTAATTCTTCTTTTGCCATATTTTTAATTCTTTAAAATTTAATTTTTTTCCGACCTTTGCTTTTTGTTCTTTGTCTTCTCTTTCATTTAACTTTATATCACTCTAATTTTAAATTGAAACTATGTCAAGATTTTAACTACAATAATATAATATATTATTTTATTTTTACTATTTTATTTTCATAAAACCAAAATAAGAACCATCTTGATTTAAAATCGTCTAAAATCTATATATAAAAGAAGCAAGCAATAAACTAATAATATGATTATTCCTAGAAAAATATTTCTTACCAAGGGAATAGGTATACATAAAGATAAACTACTTTCTTTTGAAATCGCTCTCCGAGACGCTGGCATTGAAAAATGCAATTTAGTTTACGTTTCAAGCATTTTTCCTCCTCACTGCAAAATTATACCTAAAGCAGAAGGATTAAAAATTCTTAAACCTGGACAAATAACCTTCTCTGTCTTTGCTAAAAATGAAACTAATGAACCAAACAAATTAATTTCTGCAGCAATCGGCGTTGCTTTGCCAACAGAGATTAACCAGTGCGGTTATCTCTCTGAACATTGCGCTTTTGGCGAAGAAGCAAAAAACACTGGCTTATACGCTGAACATTTAGCAGCAACAATGCTTGCCACTGCTTTAGGAGTAAAAATTGAAACTGAACAGGATTGGAAAAAACAAAAGCAAACTTATAAAATCAGTGGCAAGATATCTAAAACAACTCATATCTGCCAATCAGCAATTAGCGACAAAAATGGAAATTGGACAACTGTAATTGCTGCCGCAATATTATTGGAATAGAGAACTAACTAAAATTTTTCAATCTTTGCTTCTTTAATTGCCTTCTTAAATAAACTTTTAAACCCTATTTCTTTCTCCAATGATTTAATTATTTCAAAATTACCTTTTGCTGTCTGATGAGGGGAAACAAATAAAGTACAACAATCCTCATGAGGTAAAATAGAAATTTCAAAAGTTTTTATTTTCTTTGCTATCTTAATAATCTCTTCTTTATCAAACCCTATCAAGGGGCGAAAAATAGGCATTTTAACTGCCTGATTTGTTATTTGAAGATTATTTAAAGTTTGAGAACTAACTTGACCTAAACTTTCACCAGTAACCAATCCTTGGCATTCTTCTTTTTTGGCAATTTCTTCTCCTATTTTTAACATTGCCCGACGATAAAGCAAAACTCTATATTTAGGCAAGGCTTTGGTCTTTATTTCTAACTGAATATCCTGAAAAGGAACAAAATAAACCTTTAGATTGGGCTGGTAATTTGAAAAAATCTCTGCTAATTTTCTTATTTTCTCAATACTTGCTGAAGACACCAAAGGAAAACTATGAAAATGAACCCAAATATTCTTTGCTCCTCTTTTAGCCATTAAATAGGAAGAAACTGGCGAATCAATCCCTCCTGAAACCAGCGACAAAACCTTACCACTGCTTCCAACTGGCAAACCTCCTGCTCCTTTTTTCTTTTTTAAATAAATCCACGCACCATTTTTTCTAATCTCAACAAAGATTTCTTTATCAGGATTATCAAGATTTACTTTCCGTTTTATTTGGTGAGCAATTTTTTCAATTACTTTTTCCCTACTTTCTCTTAAAAAACCTTTTTCCAGTTTTAATCTTATAGCAAAACTTTCGCTCTCGTCTATCCAATTTTGATAATTAGAACCAATAAAACCAACAATTTCTCCCAACTGGACGCTTGAAAAAAAGAACGCCTCCCCAAACCAAGAAATACCAAAAATTTTTTTTATCAATTTTAATATTTTCTTTTCTTTACCTCTCCTTTCTTTCTCAGAACCTAAAGCTAAAAAAATTCTTTCTCTAAAACAATATAGATGATAATCTTTTATCTCATTTTTTTGAAGAGAAAAACGAAGATTTGAAATCAGCTGCCTCTGAAAAATCTCTTTTACTCTTTTTGATTTTAAAAACATCTCTCCATAAGCAATCAAAACACCTTTTTGAGGTTGGTTGTTTATAGTTTTTTTCATAAAACTAATGCAAATTAATCAATTTTAAAAATTTATCTCTTATCTTTCCAATATCATAATTTTTCTTAACTGCTAAAAAATTCTTTTTAATAATCTCTTCTCTTTTTTCCTTGTTTTTAAGAAGATCAACCTGACTCTCAATTGCTTTCTGGTTCATTTTTAACACCTTTTTCTCAAATCTTTTATCTTCAAAAACTTTACAAATTAAACTAATTCTCTTGGAAAATCTTTCTTCCCCAATTTTTGAAAGTTCATAACCATTTAGAAAAAAAGATTTATAAAGCCAGTTAAAAACTAATCCTTTTTCCTCAAAATCACTAATTATTTTAATCCTGCGACCAATGATTACTTTTTTCGCTGCCCAACACTCTAAAAAAGGCAGACCAAACCCTTCTTTTATACTTGTTATTATTACTGCCTCAGCAAGATTATAAAGAGTAAAAATTGAGGCCTTAATTCTTTTACCAAAAACAATCCGAAAATTAACCACTTCTTTAAGTTTTTTAAGATTCTGAAAATAATCTTCAGTTAAAGGATCTCTTTTATCAACTTCACCGGGGACAAATAAAACATAATTGGACCCAGTAAGTAAACGAATAAAATATGTTAACAAAATCGCTTCTTCTATATTCTTTCTTGAAACTATTCTTACAGGGTAAAGTAAAATTTTGTCTTTTTGAGAAAAGCCAAGATTTTTTTTAATTTTTTTTAATTTACTTTTCCCTGGTTTTTGCCCAAATCGCTTAATTTCAAGACCATTAGGCAAATAATAAATCTTATTTTGCGGGAAACCAATTTTTCTTAATTTATTTTTAAGATTTTTATTAATGATAAAAATTCTGTTTATTCCTTTGGACCGAAAAAGTTTTTTTCTTTCTTCAGGAGAAAAAATTTTATTAAAATGTTTGTAATACTTTTCTTCATCAAGAAAAAAATCATGAACCCTAAAAAAAACCTCTACTCCTTCTGGCTTGTATTTCTGAGTAAAAAACAAAAAACCAAGCATCGCCGCCAAATGATAATCGCCCATTAAAGGATTTTCAATTATTACCTTTTTTATATCATTATCAACAACAATTTCTGATATCTTTTTGGCAATAATTTCTCCTTTCTCTAAGAAATATTCTTTAGATTTAGAAAACTCTTCTTTCTTAGGTAATAATTCTTTTATCTCCCAGGACAAAAATCTCTTCTTGATTCTTTTTTTAATCTCTCCAGCTAAAAAACAAACTTCCGCTTGTTTTCCTGCGGTTTGAATAGATTCTGCAAAAGAAGTAATAACGCTATTAACTCCATCTTTCCAGCCAATCCCATAATGAAGAAAACAAATTTTAATTTTATTCTTCTTTTCCTTAATCATCTACTTTCTATTGTATTTATCTTCTAATCTAATTTCATCGTTTTCATCAAACTTACCGAAAGAAATCTCTAAAATTTCCATCTCTTCTCCATTCATTGCTTTTACCCTGTGTTTAGTAGTTTTAGGGATAAAAAATTCATCTCCTTTTTTAGCTAACATCTTTTTATCACCAATAATCACCTCTCCTTGACCTTGAATAACTTTAATAAACTCATCTCTATTTTGATGATATTGCAAGCTCAATTCTTCTCCGGGTTTAATATATAACAATTTAACCGTACAAGGTTCATTATAAGCAAATCTCTCAAATTTACCCCACGGTCTATTCTCAATATACTTTTCCATATTATTTCCAAATTACATTTTATCTTTTCTTTTTTAAAACTAAATTAGTTGGTTTACCTTTTAAAAAAGATAAAATATTCTGAATAGTAACATCTAAAATCCTTATCAATGCTTCTTGAGAATTAAAAGCGTTATGAGGAGTAATTAATACTTTTGGATGATTAAGCAAGAAATGATTTTGAAGAACTGTTTTTAAGTCACATTTTTTTTGAAATGATTTAGTCAAAAGTTCTTTTTCTTCCTTAATAAAACACTCTTCCTCTAAAACATCTAAACCAGCGCCAGCTAAAATATTTTTCTTTAAACCTTGAATAAGCGCTTCTGTTTCTACTAATCCTCCTCGAGCAGTATTTATTAAATAAGCACCTTTTTTAACAATTTTTATATTTTCTTTGTTTATTAAATGATGGGTAGAAGGATTGTAAGGCGCGTGAAGAGTGATAATATCTGAACATTTAAGAAGGTTTTCTAAAGTTGTATATTTAACTCCCAACTCTTTCTCCGCTTTTTTATCTTTTTTTAAATCATACGCTAAAATCTTCATCCCAAAACCATTAGCAATTTTAGCTACTTGTTTGCCAATATGACCTAAACCAATAATGCCAATAATTTTTCCTTTTAAATCAAAACCTCTTAACCCTTTCAAAGAGAAATCTCCCCGCCTTGTTCTTTCAATAGATTGAGGAATTTTGCGGGAAAGAGATAGAATTAAACCAAAAGTATGCTCTGCTACAGTATTTTCACCATAATAAGGAACATTGCTTACTTTAATATCCCTTTCCTGACAGACATTTAAATCAATGTGATCAAAGCCAGTGGACATTGTTGTTATTAAACGAAGATTTGGCAAAGCATCTATTACTCTTTTGTTTACTTTAGAATAAATAAAAACTGCTAAAATGTTTGTGTCCTGAATTTCTTTTATTCTTCTAATATTTAAGGGCTTCTGAAAAAACAAAAACTCTGCTTTTTTAGTCAATTTTTCTTTTAACTTAAATTCAAGATACTCCTCTTCCCAAGGCTCTATCTCAAAAAAGCTAATCTTTATTTTCTCTTCTAACATAATATTTGTTTTTATTTTTTATCTTTTCATTTTAACATACCTAAATCAAAAAAGGCAACGCTTCTCAGCGTTGCCTTCTGTTTTCGCTATTCAAAATACCCGTGAATCAGGCAATATTTTTTTCCCTTCCTTCTTACTGTCGCCCCATTATCCCCACATTTGGGGCATAGGGGATGAGAATAATTTTCATAAAAAATAAAAACTGTGAAAATTATTGCAAAAATAATCAATACTAATAGCACTTTCCATACCATTTTTACCTCCTTTTTTTATTTTTTAAATTACTACTTTTAAATTACTGCTAGTTAAATACACTAAATATCTATTTTTGTCAAATAATTTTATCTTCTCTATTTCAAAAAACAAGCATAATATTTTATCTTTAACTCTTAAAAAAAATTGCCTTAATACGTCTTTGTCAAAATACTGGCGGTGTTTTTTGGATAAAGCTCGTCAGCTCATAAAAAGTTTTCTTAATATTTTTTGATTTTGTACTCATCCGATTTTTTTAATAAAAAAGGGGAATTTTTCTACGGACTTCTACTTTTAACAAATCAGGCGGTAGGGTTTTGGTTCACGGGCAAAAAATTTCCTCCCCCAAACCATTTTTTTTACCTACCCGCTTTGAAGAATTTTTCGGCGGGGAATTATAATAAGGATAGCGGGTGAGTTTAGATTTCTTGATTATAGAACAACAAAAATTTTTAGATTTTTCAATTTTTTGCAAAGCAAAAACCGGCAAAAAGCGGTAAAGCATTCAACGAAAGGCATAAGCGTAATCGTATTTTGGGAGAGAGATACAGAATATGCTTTTGCCTTTCTACTTTACCGGATCCCTGCCGGCTTGTTTTATTTTCATTTTACTATATTTGTTTAAACTTAACACGACTTTCCTTGCTCACCCATACTCCTGCAAAATTATAAGACGAAAGCGAAATTCGTGTTGTTAATAATTTCTCCCTTCTCTGAAACCACGTATGCGAATAACTTTAACGAAAAGACATATACGAATACTTGATTTCAGAAAAAAGAGGGAGAGTCGAAGTGCTTATACAACTCTCCCTTTTACCCTATTTAAAGATGTGAGACGCTTTGGGTGCGAACACCCAAAGAGCTTCACCCGGGAGCCCGCAAGATCGGCCCCCATCTGTAATTAACCACGGCCCCGAGTTCTCGGGGTGACTATAAACGATTCCCTTTAAGGGATCGTTTATGTCGCTTGTATATATCTCCCCTGTGAAATCGCGCCATAGCACGATTTCACATAACTCCCCGCGCACGGCGGGGAATATGATTGACCCGTCTTCATCAATGTTAGACGGGTCATTTTCCACCTCCTCGGCCTCTTTAAGCCCGAGGAGGTGGAGTTTTTTAAGGTCTCTTACTCCTTTCTTTAACTCCTCTCTAACCCTTACCATGTAAGGATTAGAGAAGTCCTCTAACCATCCTTCCTCTAGTGCATCACTTATCAGGGATGAATTAAATTTTCCTTCTAGAAAGTTTCTTATTCTTTTCATTTTTACCTCCTCCTATTCTGTCTTTCATATTTCACTGCCTAAGGTATAGCATATACTGAATTATTTGTCAAGTTCTTTTGGTTATTTTTTATTATCTTCAATTTCGCCTTTATTTTTAGCCTTTTAAAATTACGGTGGAAGCCGAGCCCAAGCGAAGCGAGGACGAGGCAAAAACTCTCAAAGACTCTGAAACTGAATATTGACGTTATCTGTTTGAAAAAATTCAAACCGATTTCGCCCAAAACCGATAAAACTCACAGGGCGAGCAGGAGGCGACTTTTTTGGATTGGACGATTTCCCACTAAAGGCGGATATAGGCAAGTTTTTCTAATCCGCCAAGGGCGGATTACTCGGCTTCGCCGAGCTTGACGGCAAATTCTTTTTAGTTCTTTAGAAAAGAAAAAGCCTCAAGCGAAATTTTTTCGCAAGAGGCTTTAAACATAGCAACGAGGATTATTCTATTTCCAAGATCTTTTCTCATTCTCTTGTTCTTTTTCGTAAAGAGCATGAAAAAGAGAAATTTGGAGTAGATTGGCGAGATCAATCAAGTAAATAAAGACATCTGCTATCTCACTTTTAAGTATTGGATACCTGTCCCTTTTTTCTTCGTCCAACTTAATCCCAAGATACTTGCGAAGTGCCTTGGCGAGTTCACCCACTTCTTCTACTAAAAGCAACAGAACATCTTGAGGAGTTTCTTTATCAAACCCTCGACGTACTACCATCTCGTGGATATAGTGCTGGAGAGCAGCCACAGAGGACCGTTCATTAATGGACTCAAGAGGTGATCTATTTTCGAGTGCCTCCTTCACTTGCTCAGGAGTAGCCACTGTGCCGCAGAAAAATTTAAGCGTAGAATCCGCAACTATCTCCTTGCAAAAGATGGGCTTGCCAAGCGCGAGTGCCCAACCAAGTTCCATCTTTGAAGAATCACCAATATATCCTTCGGGATCATACAAGTATAGCGCGTCCGCCGCAGTAATTGCGTCAAGATGCCGCTGTTCCAAGATCCGTGGGTCATCGGTATCATCAGTTTCAAGCACAGCAAATTCCTCGCCAGGATTAATTACCTTTGATACCATAGGTGAAAGAACATCCATGCCTAAGGATTCAAAAGTTTTCACTGTCTCTTTAATCCCGTCGAAATAGTAACGAAAAGAGCCAGATATTACGATGCTCAACCTTTTTTTAATCATAATTTTCTCCTCTTAATAAAGACGTGAATATTATTTCTACTACTTCATTTTCCATCTCAACAATCCATACACGCTTTATCTTAGTAAAAAGAAAAAATCTGAAAAAGTTCTTGGCGTATCTTTTTAAATTCCCCCCAGAATACCAACTGGCGGAGGGGACAGGACTCGAACCTGCAAGGGGATTTCTCCCCGCCGGTTTTCGAAACCGGTTCCTTACCAATTCGGAGCACCCCTCCTCTTTTTTTCAATTTTTTTTACAATCTTTATTATTTAAGTTTTATTATAACAAAATTCGCTTGAGAATAAAACTAAAATGTAATTGTTAACCAATTCCCCAT
>CAZPFE010000006.1:0-25190 GCA_964585805.1 uncultured Candidatus Saccharibacteria bacterium
GATGTTTTCTATTCCTAAAGGGAAGGGGGAGGAAATAAAAGATGTTTTTCCTTCCCAGAGGGAAGGGGGAGGATTAGATGAAATGTTTTTTCCCAGAGGGAAAGGGAAGGATTGAAAGAAAAAGAAAAGGAAGAGGAAGGATTGAAGGAAAAAGAAAAGAAAGGAAAGGAAGGAAGGAAGGAAGGGAAGGAAGGGAAGGAAGGGAAGGAAGGGAAGGGAAAGGAAAGGGGGATTGAAAGTAAAAAAGGAAAAATTAAAAAAGAGGGAAAGATTTTTTCTCTAATCTCGGGTTTTCCAAAATGTTATAGAGTTATGCATTCGCTTGACAATAAAATTAAAATGAGATATCTATCAATATAGATTGATTAAATTTATTTTATAAATTCAAGTTGATTTAAAAACAAACAAAAAAATGGAGCAAATAATAAAATTTTTGAAAATAATATCTGAAAAAAATCGGTTCAAAATTTTGCATTTTTTAAAAGAAGATGAAAAATGTGTTTGTGAGATTTGGCAATATCTAAAACTACCTCAAAATCTGGTTTCTCACCATTTGAAAACTCTAAAAGAGTTTAACCTAATTTCATCAAGAAAAGAAGGGGTAAAAATTTATTACAAGATAAATAAAAAGGTCGTCAAAAAATATTTGAAATTATTAAATAACAAATTATTAAAGAATTAATTTAATTATGCCAACAATTTATATTTTTTATTTACTCTTAACTGGAATTGGAGTTGGACTTGTTTCTGGAATGTTAGGGATTGGAGGATGTTTTATAATGGTGCCTGTTCAATTTTTCATTTTGAAAGCAATGGGAATTGATCCAACAATTGCTATTAGAATTGCTTTTGGCACTAATCTCTTAGTTGTTTTACCTACTGCTTTAAGCAGTACACTTAAACACCACAAAAAAGGAGTTGTATTATGGAGGCAAGCAATCATTCTTGGAATCACGGGCGCGATAGCTGGTTTTGGAGGAGCGGCTTTAGCCTCTCATTTACCAGGAAATATTTTAACTAAAATATTTGGTCTATCAATTCTATTAGGTTCTTTAAGAATGATTACTGCTAAACCTATTAGAGTTGAAGGAGAAATAAATAAAAATAATTTAACATATATTTTATGGGGATTAGTTTTAGGATTTATAACCGGACTAATTGGTATTGGAGGGGGAGTATTAATAATCCCGATAATGCTTATATTTTTAAATTTTAATATGCATGAAGCTGTTGGAACTTCAACAGCAATGATGATATTTACCGCTCTTGGAGGTTCTCTGGCTTATATTATTTTAGGTTGGCATCATCCTGGATTACCTGCATATTCTTTAGGTTATGTTAATCTTTTGCAATGGCTTTTATTAGCTGGTACTAGCGTTCCTATGGCTCAAGCAGGCGCTCATCTAGCTCACAAAATCCCTGCCAATTCTCTAAAATGGCTCTTTATTGCAATAATGATTTATATGGGATTAAAAATGATTGGAGTTTTTGCCTGGCTAAACCTCCCATTGTGAAATTAAATATATAAATAAACAAATACAAAAATCATTTAAAAATTAAACTCTATTCAGAAAATGATATTGATTTTTTAGAAGGTTAAATCTATGACCAAAAAAGTGCAAAATCTGTCAAAATTTTTACAAAAATGGATGCCAGTTTTACTTTTAAGTGTGATTTTTTTAGCTTTATTTTTTGGTTATTTTTATCACCAAAAAACGCTTTGGCTAAAAAATATTATTTTACCGGCAATGATGGTAATGCTTATTCCAATGATGATGGGTTTGGTAGTAGAAGAATTAAAATTAGTAGTCAAAGATAAAAAAATTTTACTTTTAGCCACCCTAATAAACTTTATTATCTCGCCTCTTTTAGCTTTTGTCTGGGCTAAATTATTTTTTCATAATTTAGATCCTAAATTTATTGCTGGCTGGATTTTAAAACTGACAATGCCCTGCTCGTCTATGATGGTCGCCTGGACTGGTTTAGCAAAAGGTAAAACAGAAACCGCTTTAGTAATTCAAATTGTTAGTTTTATTTTAGCAGTAATTTTTGTCCCTTTTTGGATGACTACCTTAGCTCACTCTTATGTAGCAATCCCTGTTTCTTTTATCATTAAAAAAATATTTTTTATTATTGTTATTCCAATGATACTTGGTATATCCTTGCGAGAATTAATAATCAAAAAAATTGGTCAAGAAAATTTTAAAAAAGAAATAAAACCGTTTCTTCCTCCTCTCTCCACTTTGGGAATGTATGTTATAATTTTTTCTGCTATTTCTCAAGAAACAAAAGTTATTTTTGAAAATTTACGCTTAATTTGGTTTTTATTTTTATCAATTTTAATTATTTATCCGTTACTTTTTATTATTAGTATTTTCTTAAGTCATAAATTTAAAATCAAATATGAAAATGCTATTGCTTTAGGTTATAGCACTACCGCCAAAAATCACGGCATTACTTTAGCTGTTGCTCTTAGTGCTTTTGGAGGATTATCAATTTTACCTGCTACCTTTACTCCTATTCTTCAAATTCCTTTAATGATGGCAATATACCATCTATCACCTATAATTAGAATTTATTTTCCAAAACAAAATTAATTATTTTTTGATTTTTTAAAGTTTCACTTAAAAACATTATTCTATTAAAATCAAACTAAATATTTATTGAAAAATAGATACATTTTTAACATTTCCAGTTATATTTGTTTTCATTGTTTTCACTTGACAAGTATTTATTTGCTTTGATATATTAAATTTAATTACCAACCGGTAAGTAAGAAAAATATGAAATCTCCAAAAAAATCTAAAAATATTTCTAAAGACATTATTCAAGATACTAAAAAATATATCATTGATACAGCTCGTCATCTATTTTCAGAGTTCAGTTATCTTGGCGTCTCTATGAATGACATTGCCAAAAGATTGAATATCACTAAAGCAGCGCTTTATTATCATTTTACTGGCAAAAAAGAAATTTATGAAAAAGTACTTGATAATGTTTTTGAGGATTTAAGTTCATCTCTCAAACAAGCGCTAAAAGAGGATACAATTGACAAAAAACTACATAAACTAATTAAAAATTATCTAAATTTTGGACTTCAAGAAAAAAATTTTATCAAAGCTTTGATATTAAAATTACCCTCAACTAACAATAAAATAACAGAACACATTACCTCATTAAGGGAACAAATTATTAATCTAATCCAACCAGTAATTAAAGAAATGATTAAAAACAAAAAATTATCTAAAAAAGTTGATGAGAAAGTATTAACTTCTTTACTTATCGGAATGATGGATGGGTTACTATTAGAATATTCATTTTTAAACAAAAAAATAAATTTAACAAAGACATCAAATCAAATTATTGCTGTTTTATTTTAAAAAAGGTCGGTATTAAGCCATTTGGAAAGTATTAAATAAAAAAATAAAAATGTAAAAATATAATTTTTGTAAATTAGTTTTCTAACTTAAATCTTTTTAAGAAAATAAAAATTTAATTACTAACCATTTTGGTAATCACCTTACCACCTCCCCCTCCTTAATCCTCCCCCTCCTCTGGAGGGGGAGGAGAGGAAAGAAAAAATTCTCCCCTTTCAAAGGAGAAGGAGAAAAAGAAGAAATCTCTCCTCTTCAAAGAAAGGAAAAATACTTTTCAAATCCTCCCCCTTCCCTTTGGAAAGGAAAATGCTTCTCGCATCCTCCCCCTTCCCAAAGGGAAGGGGGAGGAAATAGGAGGGGGATGGGGAATAAAATCTCCCCCTCTTTAATCCTCCCCCTCCTCTGGAGGGGGAGGAGAAGAGGAATAAAGAATCCTTCCCTCCAGAGGAGGGGAAGGAAAAGGAAGTAAAGAGAAGAGGGAGTTGAGGAGGAGGATGAGGAATAATAATAATTAAACCGTTACCAAATTGGTTAGATAAGAATTATGCAAAATAATATAATATCAAAAATAAAACAAAACACATATCTTTTTCTTATCAAAAAAGCGCTTGATACTAAAACAGGAAGAAAAATTATTATTCATCAACTTGATAAAAAAATTTATGAATCTGTAGTTAAAGAAGGATCAAAAAACGAGCTGAAAGCTGTTCAAATGAAAAAATATCAATGGGTAAAAGCGCTTATTAGACAAGGATTAAAAAATTATGAAAAAGGATATATTTCTTATCCCATTATTGAAAAATTGTTAGAAGTATTAGGATATAATAACTTCTTCAAAGACAATTTATTAGAAGTAAAAAAAGCAAGAGAAGCATTTAGAAAAAAATATGATATTAAAAATCCACCTTGTTTCATAACAGTCTCACCTACCCAGGTATGTAATCTAAAATGCAAAGGATGTTACGCTGCTTCTTCGCCAGAAACTGGAGTTACTATGCCTTTTGATACCTTGGATAGAATCTTAGAAGAAAACCACAATATTTTTGGCAGCAGGTTTGTAGTAGTTTCTGGTGGAGAACCATTAATGTACAGAAGTCAAGGAAAAACTATCTTGGATATTTTTGAAAAATATAATGATACATTCTTTATCTTTTATACTAATGGAACATTGATAACAAAAGAAGTTGCTGAAAGATTAGCCAAAACAGGCAATGCTTTCCCTCAAATCTCTGTTGAAGGATTTGAAAAAGAAACCGATGAAAGAAGAGGAAAAGGAACCTTTCAAAGAGTTCTAAAAGCAATGGAAAACTTAAGAGAAGTTGGAGTACCATTTGTAGTCTCTATTACTGGAACAAGAGAAAATATAAACACTCTTTTAAGTGACAAGTTTTACGAATTTTGGTTTGATAAACAGGGAGCAAGTTATATGTGGCTTTTTCAATTAATGCCAATTGGCAGAGGAAAAGAGGTTTTTGATTTAATGCCGACCCCTGAAGAAAGAGTTAAATTATATAGAAAATGGGAAAATTTATTAGAAAATGGATATCCAATTGCCGACTTTTGGAATTCAGGACCATTAGCAGATGGTTGTCTCGCTTACGGAAGAGAAGGAGGAGGATATTTTTATATAGATTGGAATGGAAACATTACACCCTGCGTTTTTATTCCTTATTATATAGACAATGTTTATGATTTGTATGAAAACGGAAAAACTATTGCTGATGCCTTACTTTCTAACTTCTTTAAAAAAGGAAGAGAATGGCAGAAAAAATATGGTTATGCATGTCCTAAAAAAGCGGAAAATTGGTTAATGCCTTGTTCAATCAGAGATCACTATAAATATTTTAAAGAAAATATACTTCCTGAAAACGCTAAAGGAGAAGATAAATTTGCCGAAGAAGCAAAAAATTCAAAAGAGTATTATGAGAAATTAGTTGAATATGACAAAAAACTTAAAGAATTAACTCAACCTATTTGGGAAAAAGAATATAAAAAAGAATATTCATTAAATTAATTTTTTGTTTATAGAAACTTATAGATATTCAAAAAATAATCAGAACTCAGACCTCCGCCAACGATAATGGCGGAGGTCTGAACTCCGTCCTACTTTTGAGATTTGAGATTTTAATTTTTACTTATGAAAACAGCAGCCATATTACCTATATTCAATGAAGAAAAAACAGTTGCTAATGTATTGTCTGTTTTACTCAAAGCCAAACAGTTGGACGAAGTAATAGTTGTAAATGATGGTTCTACAGATAATAGTTTAAACATCATAAAAAGTTTTCGGTCAAATAAATTAAAAATAATTTCTTTAAAAAAGAATTTAGGAAAAAGTAGTGCAGTAAAAATTGCTGTTAAAAAAACCGAAGCAGATATACTGCTTTTTTGCGACGGCGATTTACATAATTTTACTAGTCAGCACATTAATCAACTTTTAGAACCATTAAAAGGAAGCAAATATTTAATGACGGTTGGAATTAGGGATAGAGGAATAATACACAATGCGTTTGCTAAAAGATTTGGACCATTGCTATCAGGTGAAAGAGCATTACCTAAAAAGATTTTTATAGAAGCTTCTAAACACTCTTTAATGAAAGGTTATGCTATGGAGCTTGTATTAAACAATTATTGCGTCAAAAATAATATCCCAATTAAAAAAATGATATTAAAAAGAGTTAGACAAACTATGAAACCCTACAAAAATAAAAATGGTATAATGCTTTTGGTAAAAGAAATTTTTGAACTTGTTTCAATATTTATAAAACTAAAATATTATGACTGGGCAAAATAAAAAAAGGCCGTTGATTGCTTTGTCCCTTGGCGGCGGCGGAGCCAAAACATTTGCCCACTTAGGTGTTTTAGATTGCTTGGAAATAAATAAAATTCCAATAGATTTTATAATAACTTGCTCAGCTGCTTCAATTGTAGGTTTTCTATTTGCTTTAGGAATTCCCAGTCAAGAAATTAAAAACAAATTTAAAAGAAAAAGTAAATGGCTGCATCTTATTCGGCGCTCAATTTTTAAGCAAGTATTAAAAAAATATATCAAAGAAAAAGATATAAATGATATTAATCAAGCTAAAATTCCGATTTCAATTGTAACGGTAGATTTAAAAACAGGAAAAGAAATTATTTTTGAAAAAGGCGATCCTTTATTAATTCCACTGGCTTCAAGCGCTTTCCCTGGACTCTGGCAACCAATTAAATATCAAAACTATTACTTAATTGACGGTGGTGTTTTAAACCCTGATCCAGCTGATGTTGCCAGAAAAAAAGTGGGCAAAAATGGGATTGTCATCAGCGCAACTTTAAAATTAGAATTCAAAGAAGAACAACCAAAAAATCGTTTTAATACGGTTTTAAAATCTCTTTATTTGTCTCCGTATAGATATAGAAATAAAATTCTTGAAAAAAATTCTGATATTATCATTGAACCAACAAATAATTTAAAAATAAGCTTTCGCGATTGGAAAGAAACTTTCTTTGGATATTTTAGTGATGAAAAAATCGAAAGATATTATCAAAAGGGATTTAAAGAAACTGCGAAAAAAATCAATAAAATAAAAGAATTAATAAAACTCCGACAACTTTATGGCAAAAACTAAGCGATTAAAAATTGGTTTAGCATTAGGGAGTGGTGGAGCAAAAGGATTGGCACACATTGGTGTAATCAAAACCCTAGAAAAAACAACATCCCAATTGACTTTATTGCTGGCTCAAGTATTGGCGCTCTAATAGGTGGATTCTATTCAGCTACTAAAAATATTGATTGGGTTGAAAAAATAGCTCTCAGCACTAACTGGCGACAATTATTATCTCTAATTGACCCTTCTTTACAAAAAGGATTAATTGGCGGAGAAAAAATAAAGAAATTTATTGAGCATCATATTGGAAAAGTAAAATTTCAAAATTTAAAAATTCCTTTTTCCGCAATAACAACTGATTTAAAAACAGGAGAAATAATTTCTATTAATCAAGGCGAGGTAGCCCCAGCAATCAGAGCAAGTATTTCAATTCCTTTAATTTTTAAACCAGTAAAACAAGGAGAAAAATTACTGGCTGACGGCGGATTATCTTTGCCTGTACCAGTAGAAACCACACGAAAAATGGGAGCAGAACTGGTTATTGCTGTAAACTTAGATGCTGACTATTTCGCTCCCAATAAAAACAACAATAAATCTACTTTTAGTTTTTATAAAATCGCCAATAATTCAATCAATATTTTGCGTTATCATCTTGCTCTTTGCAATGTCAAAGATGCAGACATTACTATTGAACCAAAATTAGGTGGCATTGTTCATTGGAATAAATTCTTAAATGGCAAAGAGTTAATTTCAGCCGGTGAAAAGGCGATGAAAACAAACCTTTCGCAATTAAAAAAATATATTAAAAAATAAAAATAAAAAAATCTATACAAAAAATTTTATTTTTTTAAATTTCAACTTCTCTTTTTCAAATTTTAACGTGATTATACAACTCTGCTCAAACTTATTTATTTTATTAAAATTCTTGATTGATGGAAGGTAGCGTATAAATATCCTAAAATAACACAAATAATACCGAAATATTCATAGAGCGAAGTATTATAGGTTAAACCACCTGACATACTTTTTTGTAATCTTACCTATAAAAGATTTCTTTTGCTTTCTTCTTCAAGGTAAAAAATCAACAACTTTTTATAAATTTCTCCAGTAATAAAGCGCTTAACGCTATTCCATCTGTAGATTTAACAGTTCTATGCATATAAACATTGCTTTCAAACCAGATAATTCCATCTAATACGGCTATCCCAATAATTTTACCTCTTTTGATTTTCCCTACACTTATAGCGTCTCTAAATTGATTATTTTGTGTTCCGCCATAATCTGTTAGGAACTTTGCTTCTCCTATAATAAATTTATTTTTTGTTTTCAATATAAAATCAATCCCTTTCTTTAACTCCTTAACACCAAGATCTTCAACTGCAAATTGTTTTAATCTTTTATCGCTCCCTTCTAAAAACGCTATTCCTTTATATTTAACAAATTCACCCTTGCTTAGAAATGGATAATTCAATGTTCTTAACCATTTTTTGAAACTATAACCTAATTGACGAGAAGGTGATTTTGGACTACTACCTAAATCTAAAATAGTTTTCACATCCATTGAAAATAATTTTTTAGTGATTCTCTCTATTGTTTCGGGATTCTTCTGAAGTAAGAAAGGATATCTCCTAATAGAAGCAATATAAGGATCATTAATAGGGAACTTTGGTAGTTCCAATAACTTTTTAATAAGTTCTATCTTATTTTTATCTCTAAATGCTTTTTGTATTTCTTTTTTAAGTATTTCGGGAATTTGTCTTGGATCGCCGGTTTCTATCGGATAAATTTCAAAAAGTTTATCAAGATATCCTTGAGAGTTGGCTAATTCTATACTTCTTTGAATCCACTTATTCATATTTAGAAAAGTTTAGATTGACTATTATCTCTTATGCTTAAATTAGATAACACATTTTTTAACCCTTCTATATTCTTTTGCTCTATCAAAATCTTCAATATATTTTTTTCTCTGTCCGACATAATATGTAGTGGCAAGGTTTCTATTAACTTTTTTGTCTGCGATAGTCCCAAATATTTACGGACATATTCAGAGTTAGAATATTTAAAAGTGGTTAAAAATTCGCTGTCTGTAATATCTCTAAAATATTCAAGTATAAAATTAAAATAGCTCTTTAATAACATCAAATCATCTTTTGAAAGTTCAGGTTTAATAAAAATTTGGATTGGGTGAGTGCGATATTTCTCCTTGGTTACTACTATCCCATCTACTCCAAAAGATTCCTTCGCATTATAAATTCCTAACCTTCCTCCCCAGCTTCCTGTATCTAAAGTTCTTACAAATAAAGGATTTGCTTGCAATCTCTTATAAAAATTCTGATTAACTTTATAGATATTAAATTTAAAATATCCATTAGAAAAACTATTAACATCTAATAGTTTTATTGTTTTATTCCCTTTATTTTCATTTACTTCTTTTAGTGTTAAATAAAATTTAACCTTTAGAGGCGATCTGACTCTAAAATGCGATACATACTCATCAAATTCTCCGCCTGCTCTATAAAAGTTTTGCGGAGTTAATCTATAAGTTTTTCTTTGAGTGATACTGTTAATCTTTACGGCTTTAAATACAATAGGGTCGTTTGAAATAATTGGTTTTTTTTCAAAAAAACAAATACACACATTTGTACCTGTAAATTCAAAAATTTTTCTCTCAAAGATAACCGCTTTTTTAATTTTATAAAAAGGTAGAAGATCTTTTCTGATTTTGTTTGATACTGAAAATCCAAATAAAAAATTCGTTGGAATTATATAAATTAGTTTCTCTAATCCATTTCTTAAATCATTCATAAGTGCAATCTGATACAGGTCTTGATAACCTTCATTTTGACCAACAAAATATTTAAGATTCCTCTCCGAATTTTTAGCTATATATCCTAAATAAAGATATGGCGGATTTGTTATGTGGTATACAGGGTATTTAAGATTTTTAATAAACTTCGGATAATCTGCTAATGTATCTCTGATCTGTATGTTTTTTCTTGCTAACTCAGCTGAAATGCCATATTTTTGGGCATTTTTTATTGATTTTTCTACCATCTCTCTCTGGATATCAAAAAGAAAAATATGCTTTTCAAAAAAATTTTCTCTTTCTTTCTCTGGTATAGCTTCTAAAATTGGAAGAATGAGATTACCTTCTCCACAAAACAGATCCACCCATACATACTTATGTAAAATGTCTTTTATTTCTGGAAAAATAAATTTTTTAAAAATATCAACTGATGTAAGATGAGCGCCGAATTCTCTCCTTGTTTTTTTTACAGAGACAGAGATAGAAGTTGCTACACCAAAATCTCTAATATATCTCCCTTCCTGAATAGGTTTTATTATAATTCTTTCTTTAGACTTTTTATACTTTATCTTGCTCATAACACCAAATTAAATTATTTTAAATTATTCTTTTTAAAACTTAAAACAATTCTTTACCCCAATGATAACTAATTTCTCAATCACAATCAACAAAGAAACTTCCTTTTTGTTGCACACACGAGTTTAGATATAGAACAAACGCAATATCTCTACTTCATCACTCCTAATTTTTTCTTTTTCTAATTTTACTTTGCTATAAAATTTTTTCAGTAATAAAAAACTGGCAGAAATCTCATCTCCCAGTAAAATCTAATTTTATAACTCTTTCAAGGCCTAAAAATCAGTTTCAGTGCCCTCGGCAGGAATCGAACCTGCACCACAGGCTCCGCAAGCCTATATTCTATCCATTAAACTACGAGGGCTGTTATTATAAATTAATAAGTTAAGAAAATACTTTTCCTAAATTTAAACTCTTAAAACGCGGCGGGGGTGCTAGGATTCGAACCTAGAACCTGCGGTTTTGGAGACCGCCGCTCTGGCCAATTAGAGCTACACCCCCGCAATAGACATCTCTTTTTTTATTTTTTCATCTCTTTATGTGGAGTATGCTTTCTACACCACTTGCAATATTTTTTCAATTCTAACTTTTTCCCAATCATTGATTTTGGTTTATTAGTAAAATAATTTATTCTTTTACATTCTTGACACTGAAGTTTAACAAAAGGTTTCTTTTTTTTCTTTGCCATAATAATAAATAAAAATTATTAAAAAAATAATAAGCCGATGGGGAGAATCGAACTCCCGACCTCTTTCTTACCAAGAAAGCGTTCTACCACTGAACTACATCGGCAATTTACAAAGTGGGCAGGGAGGGATTTGCACCCCCGTAGGCCGAAGCCGCCAGTTTTACAGACTGGTGCGTTTGACTACTCCGCCACCTACCCTTTATATTAACAATAATAATATAAAATAACTATTTTTTCAACTTTTCAAAAATTTTAGCCGTATTCTGCTAAAGAATACGGCTAAAATTAAACTAATGTCCTTTTATTTCTATTCTCCTTTTATCTTCCTTTTTAGATCCTGTAAAACTTCAGCAGCAACATCTTTTCCTCCCAAACCAAAAGCCAAACCGCCAGCAATAACTATTAATCCTACTACTCCTCTAACTATCGTTTCAATTAAAGAAGGAGCAATCTTCAACTGAATTAAAATAGAAAGAATGGCAAAAATCCAAATTGACCATTTGACTATTATGCCAGCAATATGACCATATCCTACTTTTGTACTCTCTACGCTTGCTCTTACAATTTTTTCAAGAATATCCGCAATAATCACTGTTACTATAAAAATCGCTACTGCTACAATCACATTCGGCAAATAATCTAAAATATCCTTTAAGAAAGACGAAAATTGAACGAACCCTAACGCTTCAATAGAAGCCAATAGGAAAACTATTACTAAAATCCACTTCACTATTGCTCCTACAAAAGATGCGGCATCTACCTTAATTTCTGCTTTTTCTAAAGCTCTCTTCCAATCGCCATTATCAAAAATTCTATTAAACTTCACTCTTCTCAGAATTTCAGCTACCACTCTCCCAATAGCAACTGCAATAATCCAGCCAATAAGAAATATAATTATTGCTCCTATTATCCGTGGGATATAATTTATAAAACCAACCCACGAATCTTGAAGCGCTTTAATTGTTAATTGAGCCCAACTCATTACCATATTTTTTTATTATTTTTTTATTTTTATTATTTATATTATCTCGACCTTTATATTTATAAACACTTTATATTTTTTTATTATTATATTATAATAAATTATAAAAACAATATGCAAGAAATAAAAATAGAAAAAAGTGAAAAAACATCATTAGGAATAAGATTTTCATTACTACTAGAAAAAGATAAAAAAGAAATCGGACATGCTTATCTTTATATAATGAATAATGATCTGCACGAACAACCATTTGGTCTAATAGAAGATGTTTTTATTGATGAAGAATATAGAAAACAAGGATTAGGCACAAAATTGATTAATACAATCATTCAAACAGCAAAAGAAAGAAATTGCTACAAAATAATTGCTACTAGCCGCTATTCAAGACCAAAAGTTCACAGCTTTTATAAAAAACTTGGCTTCCAAGATTACGGAAAAGAGTTTAGAATAGATCTTTAAAATATATAGATAGTATAATAGTAAATATTTTTTAACCTTTAACCTTAAATAAGGAGGGAAAAATGGAAAAAAGGTATTATGGAAGATGGTTAAGAGAAGTAAACGAGAGGTGGGAAATCAAACTCCCCCATACTTTCAAAATGTCTAAAGTTATCCTAAAAGAGGGAAGACAAGGGCTAGAAATCCACCCTCTAAATTCTGAAGAAATAGTAGAAGAAGAGGCGCCATTTGTATTTCTTACAAAAATCAGACACCGCAAAATTCAAATCCCTTGTATCCTAAGACAATCAAAATCGTTCTGGTTAGGAAGAAAGGTGATGATCGCGGGAAAAGGAAATTACTTAGAAATTTGGCCTTGGCGTTAACTAGTTAATATAAATTAAAGGCGATTTAATAAATCGCCTTTTTTCTCTATCTTTTCTCTAGAAAACATTCTCTAACCAATAAAATCAATTAACAATCAAAGATTATTTTTTAATCTATCATATCTCTCCTTTCATATATAACTCTTCTAAATCAACATTATCAAACTCACCCTTTATAATTCTTTCGCATCCTTCTAAAGTTTTTTCTAAAGGAACATATTTTCCTTCTTTTCCAGCAAATTCTTCGGCTGTAAAAAATGGCTGGGTTAGAAACCTTCTTAGTCTTTCCGCTCTTTTAATTATAATTCTTTCTTGAACAGGAAGTTCATCTACTCCTAAAATAGAAATCATATGTTGTAGTTCTTTATATTTCTGAAAATAACTTTTAACCGTTAAAGCGATTTGATAATGTCTCTCGCCAACAACATCAACATCTAAATTAGAAGAAGTAGAAGAAAGGACATCAATTGCCGGATAGTTGCCTTTAGCCGCTTCTTCACGAGAAAGAATTATTATTGCATCTAAATGAGGAAGAGTTGCCACTACTGAAGGATCAGTAAAATCATCTGCAGGCACATAAATTGCTTGAAAAGAAGTAATTGCTCCGTTTTCATTTGAATCCATCATTTCTTCTAATTCTGAAATTTCCTCTTCTAAATTTGGCTGGTAGCCAAGTTCAGAAGGAACTTTTCCTAATCCAGTAGCTAATTCCATTCCTGCTAAAGCATAACGAAAAATATTATCTATAAAAACAGCAATATTTGTTTTATAATAATCTCTTAAATAACGAGCAGCCTTTACTGCTGAAAAACCGACTCTTGCTCTTACTCCAGGCATCTTGTCCATCTGACCAAAATAAAGAGCAACTTTATGAAGGATATTCAACCTTTTTAAATTCAAGTATAAATCATTTCCTTCTCTAATTCTTTCTCCAATTCCAGCAAAAACAGCAAAACTCTCCTTTTGATGAAGTTCCTTTTTTAAAGTAAGATTATGAATGAGTTCAGTCGTTAAAACAGTTTTTCCTACTCCAGCGCCGCCAAAGAAACCAACCTTATCTCCTTCTCTAATTGGAGTCAAAAGATCAATTGCTTTAAGACCTGTTTCAATAATTTTTCTTTTCCTGTCTAAATAATAAATTCCTTCTTTAAAATTTTCCTTTTTTTCTCGGTTTTTTGGTAATTTTTCTCCTTTTATCTCCTCCCCTTTATCAATCGGACTGCCAAAAACATCAAACATTCTGCCAACAATTTTTGGAGAAAGAGGAATCTCTAAGGAAAAATTTGCTTCCTCTACTAAACTATTTCTGGCTATCTTTTCTAAAGGAGTTAAAGCAACCGCTTTAACAAAATTTCGCCCGCTTTTTTCAACTACTTCTAAATAACTATTATCTTTTGTCCTTAAAATTGAAAACATTTCTGGAAGATCATCCTCAAAATAAACCTCAACCACTCCGCCTTTCAAACTAATAATTTTCCCTTCTTTTTTCTTATTCTTGCTATTGGTTGCCATAAATATTATTCAATATATTAGTGCGTATTTTATGATTTTGAAACTTTATGGGCGACAAAAATTTCTATTTGATTCTTAGTTAAAATTTTTCTTCTCTCAGAACGAAAATTATAAATTGTTTTCTTAATTATTTTACTCACCTCTCTTTTTGCCTTCTCCATTGCAACTGCTCTTGTCAATGATTCAGCTAATCTTGTCTCAATTATAACTTGATGAAGAAAAGAAGACAAATAAATGTCCATTAATTCTTTAAAAACTTCTTTTTTATTGGGTTCAAAAATGGGTAAACTAAAAAAATCATTTTGCTCTCTCTTTATTCCCTTATCATTCAAATTCAACACAAAAGGAAAAATCGTTTTTTTAAATGGCTGAAAAAAACTGAGGGTAACCAATTTCGGCCAAATAATATCAACCCTTCCTCTACTTTTTTCTTTTGTCCGTTTGTCAACCTCCAAAAGTTCTAATAATCTTTTTTGAAGTAAAAAAATACTTTCTTTATTTTGCTCTTTTTTCTCTTGTAAAAAATAAGGAAAAAATGAAAAACGATTTAAAAATTTTCCCGGAACCATCTCTTTTATCTTTGTTTCTAAATATTTTCCATAAACAACAATTTCTTGATATTCATGGAAATAAGCAGAAGAAAAACTAACTAACCTATGCCATAAACCGCCTACAAAACCTTTATCCCCTCCCAAAATAAGCAAAGTCTTTTTTTTATTTTTTTCTTCATTAAAACGAGGAACAAAAGAAGAAAGATAAAGAAAATTTATTAAAACTCTTTCTAATTCTTTAGTATATTTTTTTAAATTCTTCGCTTCTTTTAGAAAAAGATGTACATCAGAAACAGCAATCTTTTCTTCTGCTTCAGCCGTTTTTTGAACATCTTTATAACCTTCTATTTCATCACGAAATTGAGTAAAGGTCTTCATAAATAAAGATAAATTTAAAGTCGGCTTTCTAAAAAGTTTTTTATTATTTTTTCAATATCTTTTTTTGCTTCTTCAAATGGTTTTTTTAAAATTTTATTTATTTCTCTTTTATTTATACTTCGAATATAAAAAATTAATTCTTTTTCAAAATGAAACCATTCTTCTTTTTTTATTGAAAGAAAATAATCATAAGTAAGTCCCCAAAATATTACTATTTCTTCAAACAAAGAAAGAGAGAAAAATTTTTCTTGTTTTAAGGCCTCTATTATCAATTCTCCTCTCTGAAAATTCTTTTTTGCTTTTTCAGAAAGATGAGATTCTAACTGAATTAATTTTTTCAAGGAATCATGTTGGGAAATAATAAGTTTTAAAGATTTAGTAACCTCTTTAAGAAGATTATTTTGGGCATTAGAACCAACCCGAGAAACAGATAAACCAATATTAACTGCTGGCAAAAATCCTTGAGAAAAAAGATTTGGATCAAGATAAATTTGACCGTCAGTAATTGAAATTAAATTTGTCGGAATAAAAGCAGTAATATCATTTTCTACTGTTTCAATAATTGGTAAAGCGGTTAAAGAACCTCCTTTTTTTTCTTTTGAAAGTTTAGCTGCTCTTTCTAATAAAGTAGCATGAAGATAAAAAATATCCCCTGGATATGCTTCTCTACCCGGAGGTCTTTCTAAAAGAAGAGAAATTGTCCTATAAGCTTTGCCGTGCTTTGATAAATCGTCATAAATCAACAAAGCGTCTTCTCCCTTGTCTCTAAAATATTCTCCAATTGTGCAACCAACATAAGGAGCAAGATATTGAGCTACTAATGGATCATCTGCCAAAGCAACTACCACCACTGATTGGCTCATTACTCCGTACTTTTTCAAAGTTTGAACCACTTCCTCTACTTTATTTCTTTTTTGACCAATAATCACATAAATATTATAAACTTGTCTTAAGCCATTTTTTTGATTATTTTTCTGGTTTATAGCTATAGATAAAGCAAGAGATGTTTTTCCTATTTTTTTATCACCAATAATCAATTCCCTTTGACCTCGACCAATTGGAAGGGTAGAATCAATTACTTTAATCCCTGTCAAAAGAGGAGTATCCACTGGCTCTCTTTCAATAATTCCTGGCGCTTCTTTAAATAAAGAAGAATAAAATTTCCCTTTTATTTCTCCTAAACCATCTATTGGTTCTCCTAAACCGTTTATAACCCGACCTAAATAACCTTCTCCAACCGGAATTTCAATAACTTTTTTTGTTCTAAAAAGAGGTTTGTTAAGATTAATATCTTTTTTCTGAAAAAAAATTGCTTCTACAAAATCTAAAGAATAACCAATCACTAAAGCAGCTGGAGTTTTATCCTCCCATTCTAAAACCTCGTGTAAAAAAACATTTGGCAAACCACTAATTCTCCCAACTCCTTTATAAAAACTATCTACATACCCAACTTCTTTAGTTAGTGCCATACCATAATTATTTAACACCATTTATTTCTCTTTTTGAAAAACACTTTAACCTAAAAACTACTACTACTAAAAATACTTTCTATCTTTGATTTTAAACTTTCCTCCAATAAGAACCCACCAAATTCTACCCTAAAACCAGCAATTAAATCAGGTTTTATTTCTTCTTTTAAAACAAAATTACCTTTTCCTAATTTCTCATTAAAAATTTTTTTAATAATACTCCTTCTAAAAGAATTAAGAGGAGAAACAGAATAAATAATAATTGATAATAAATATTTTTTTGAAGATTTTCTTTCTTTTTTAAGTAGCGCGATCTCCTTTTTTAATTCTTCTATCTCTAAATCAATATTCTCTAATTTTTGAATAAAATTAAACCATAAACTATCTTCAATTCTCTTTTTTGCTTCCTGAGAAAGTTCTTTTTCAAATAAAGCTAACAAAGAATTTATGACTCTTGCTTTATAATTTTTTTCTAAATTCTTCTTATACTCTTCTAAAATATCATTGCTTTGCTTTCTAATTTTCTCTAACAATTCTTTTTCTTCTTCAAATTCTTCTTTTTCTATTTCTTCCCTCCGTTTTTTAGCTATTTTTTCTGCCTGAGTTATAAGTCCTTCAATTTTTTCTTTTGCTTCTATAATTTCTCTTTTTTTCTCTTCTTCCCACTTCTTTTTTTCTTTTTCTATTTGCTTTGCTCTCATCTCAACATCTTCTATATTCTTTTTTTCTTTTTTTAAAGCAATAATAAAAGGCTCAAAAAAAATTTTTTTAAGAAGTAAAAAAAGAACTAAAAAATTAATCGCCTGAATAATAAAAATTTTCCAGTTAAATCCTAATACTCCAAGTAATCTCATAAAATTAAGAAGCAAACTTTAAAATTAAAGCAGTAACCAATACATAAATTGCCACTGCTTCTGCAAAAGCAATAGCAATTAACATTGAAATTTGAATTTTTGAAGAAGCAGCTGGGTTTCTGGCTATTCCTATCATTGCTGCCGCTCCAATCATTCCAATTGCTATCGCCGGACCTAATACTCCCCAGCTCATCATCATACCAATAGCATTATTAACAGACATAAAAAATAGAAATTTAGATTTATAATTTTATACGACCTTTTAACTTTTTATTTTACCACTTTACAAAAACAAGAATCAAGATAGAAAAAATAAGAGCTTGAAAAGCGCCAATAAACACTTCTAAAAACATAAAAGGAATAGGAAGAAAATAAGGCATCAAAAAAGCAAGAACCAGCATTAATACTTCTCCAGCAAAAATATTTCCTGTTAGACGGAAAGATAAAGAGACAACTCTGGTTAATTCGCTCAATTTTTCAAAAAAAGAAATAATTAAACGAAATATTTTATTTACCCCTACTTTCAAATAAGATTTCGCTTCTGGAAATTTTGCGCTTAAAATTTTTATTAAAATAATAGAAGTAATAGCCATTGAAGAAGTAGTATTAATATCTGCGTTAATTGATTTAAAAATAGGAATTACTTCTCCTTCTCTAATAATCACAAAACTACTAACAAATCCAGGCAAAATAGCAAGCCAATTAGCCGTAGTAATAAAGATAAACAAAGTAGCTATTAAAGGCAAAACCTTCCAACTTAATTCTTCATTGTTTAAAATTCCATTAATAAAGTTATAAAAAAACCTCACCAATAGTTTACTACCAACCACTAAATAATTATTCTTGCCTTTTAATAAATAAAAAGAAGAGCAACCAGTAACCAAAACAACTACCAACATTGTCACCCAAGTAGCTAAAACTGTATTAGTAAGGTAAAGATAATTCCCGACTTTAATTATTTTATCAGCGGTCAAAGACACCTGAAGCATAATCAAAAATTAAAAATAGTTTCTCTAATTATACTTAAAAAATTTTCTGGATCTAAGGAAGCACCTCCCACAAGAAAACCGTCTAAAATCTGACTATCTAAATAATTTTTAATATTCTCTTTGGAAATACTGCCACCGTAAAGAAATTTTATTCTCTCTTGGAAAAAACGAGAACCATACATCTTGTTAAAAATTTTTTGAAGAAAAAAATAAACCCTCTCAACTTCTTCTTTATTGCACGCTTTCCCGCTACCAATAGCCCAAATCGGTTCATAAGCAACATACACTCTTTTAATCTCTTCCTTTGATATACCATTAAAAGCTGCTTTTATCTCTTCTGCTAAAACTTTTTCAGTCAATCCCTGCTTTCTTTCCTCTTTTTTTTCACCAATACACAAAATAGGAATTAATTTTTCTTTTAGAGAATGTTTTAGTTTTCTATTAATCATCTGGTTGGTTTCTTGAAGATAATTTCTTCTTTCAGAATGACCAATAATAATATATTGACAACCTAAATCTTTTAACATTGCCGAAGAAATTTCTCCTGTAAAAGCCCCTTCTTTTTCCCAAAAAACATCTTGGGCTCCTATTTCCAAAATATTTTTTTTATTTTTGGTTCTTTCTTTTATTTTTTTAAAATTAGCCAAATAAACAAAAGGTGGACAAATAACAATTTTACCTTGAGGATCTGCTTTTTTAAGATAAAAACTTAATCCTTTCCTGATTTTTTGGAAAATAAATTCTGCTTTTTTTACAGAAAGAGGATTCATCTTCCAGTTTCCAATAATAATTTTTTGCTTTTTGTTAACCATAAAAAAGATTATCAATTTTTATTTTTGTCTTCTTAAATATTCAGCTGCTTTCTCCGGCTCAATAGTTGAAATTTCCATTCTTGCTTCTATTTCAAAACCTGCCCAAGTAGAGGTCTTTGGTAATATCGTCCAGTGCCAATGGTAATAATCATATTTCTGTCCATCACAAGGCGCGGTATGAAGATAAAAATTATAATCTGGATAATTTAGAGCTTTATTTAGTTTCCTAAAAACCACTTCAAATGCTTCTGATAAATCCATTTTTTCCTTTTCTCTTATTTGTTCAAAATAAGGAAGATGTTTTTTTGGAGAAATTATAACTTGAAAAGCAGTTTTTGAAGCAAAAGGACAAACAGCAATAAATCTTTCATTTTCAAAAATAATTCTCTTTTTTACTTTCATTTCCCATTTATTCATCTGACAATACAAACACTTATTTTTCTTTTTAAAATATTCCTCTGAACGAATTAAAGCGTTTCTAAGATCGTGATCAATTAAAGGAGTAGTTATAATTTGAGAATGAGGATGAGCAAGCGAAGCTCCAGCAGAAGGACCATGATTATGAAAAATAAAAATATGGTTCACAAATTTTTTCTTCATTAATTCTAAATACCGCGACTGAAAAACATCAAAAACTTCTTTAAGTTTTTCTTTAGAAAATTCATCTACATCTTGATTATGATTGCGAGTAACTACTACTTCGTGAAAACCAACCGCATTCATTTTCTGATATAATCCTCCTTCTGTTTTCTTCTCTAATTTAGAAAAAGGTAAAAAAGCAGGATACTTATTAGGAATAACAATCACCGTCCAATTTTTTGGCAAATTTTTCCATCCTTTAAAATCAACTTTTTTCCCTTGGACAAAAATAAGGGTTGGTTCTTTTTGAGAAGAAATATTGCAGAAAGGGCAATTTTTTCTATTAACTTTTTTATTTGTTCTTTTTTCTTTTTTAAAATCTTCTGGTCTCTTCGCTCGGCCAGTAGCAATAACAACCCAATCATTGCTAATTAAATCTAATCTTAATTCTGAAGGAAAACTAAATTTATTTTCTTTTCTCTTTTTAAAGTTCATATATCTATTTCTTTTATTTGTAATTGCTAACTAACCCCCTTCTTTTTCCTCCCCCTTCCCTCTGGGAAGGGGGAGGATTGGGAAACGAAAAGGGGAAGGAGGAGGATTTAAGTGGTGTTTTTTTCTTTTTCTCTCTTCTTTCTCCTCCCCCTCCTCTGGAGGGGAAGGATTTATCCCCTCTCTTTCCTCCCCCTCCAAAGGAGGGGGAGGATTAAGGTGGGGGAGGTTTTACTTTTTTATTTCGTCACCGAATTGATTGGATTAAAATAGTAACTTTATTATTAACTAATTCCAATATCCCAGAAGAAATAAAAATTGATTTTTTTCCTTTTTCTGTCTCAACAACTATCTCTCCCTTACCTAAAACAGAAAAAATATTGGCATGATTTTCTAAAACTTGAAACTGCCCCCTTTTTCCCGGAAGAACAATACTCTTCCCTTGTCCTTGAAAAATTGTTCTTTTTTCACTAATAATTTTTATTTCCACTTTATTTCTGATTTTTAAGGTTATATTTATTACTTATTAAATTCCACCTAATCCTTAATAAATCTATTCCCATTTTTACCATTGACTTAAATTTTACTTTACTATGAATATCGTTTTTCCAAACAACCGGAATTTCTTTTATTTTATAACCAAGTTTTTTGGCAATAATTAAAATTTCTGGATCAAAAGCCCAACGATCAATCCGACAACGTGGTAAAATATCATTTACTGCTTTGGAAGAAAAAGCTTTGAAGCCGCATTGCGTATCCCAAATCCCCCATAAACCCACTATACACTGAACCATCAAATTAAAAACATTACCAACAAAAATCCTAAATAAAGGTTGAGGCGGATCCAAAACTGCTCCTTTTACATCTCGAGAGCCAATAACAACATCAAATCCTTTATCAATCCAAGGAAAAACTTTTTCTACTTGATCAATTGAAGTAGAATTATCAGCATCAGTAAAAAGACGAATTTCTCCTTTTGCTTCTAAAAGCCCCTGCCTAACCACATAACCTTTTCCGTGATTTTTTTTATTATCAATTAATTTTAGTCCTTTAATTTCAGGTATTAAGTTTTTAACAACTTCAGCTGTTTTATCTTTAGAACCATCGTTTACAACAATAATTTCATATTCATAATTTTGTTTTTTGAGATATTGATCTATTTCTAAAAGTGTTTTAGGTAATCGTTTTTCTTCATTATAAGCTGGAATAACAACTGAAAGATACATAATATTTACTCAATTAAATTTTATAATTTATTATATTAAAAATTAAATAAAATTCCAAGCAAAAAAACATCAAAGCATTTTTTATTATATATTGAAAAAACAAAAGACCAAATCAAAAAGATTTGGTCTTTAAACTTAAACTCGGTGTCCGCCTGAGTAAGCGTTCCGGAGCTTCCCCGGGATATTACAGCCCCAGTTTTTCACGGCATGGGGTTGGCCGGGAGAGATATCTAACTTCTCTTCTTCTCCCTAAGAAAGAAGAAGAGAATTATTATAAACCACATCACTGTCGCTAACCCCTCTAGCGACAGTGATATACCCACCACCTGCCACTTTGTTCGGACAGGTGGATTAATAGAGATATAAAAAAATATCATTGAAAAATAAAGTAAAATAGGGAAGAAAAACACTCCCCACTTTACTTTTTTTTCTAAATTTTCCTTTCTTTTCATTATGGATATGTCAAAACATATCCCTAGTAAAGAGATGAAACTAATCGTCCATAGTACTATAAATATGATGGCTTCGGTAGGGAACATAGTTCACTCCTTTTTTTTAATTTATTATCAAAGAACATTTTTACCGTTCTACGAAATAACCTATCTTTAAAAATTTGTCAACCCCATATTTCAATAACCCAAAACCTCAATAAAAATATGCAAGGTTTGTCCTTGCATATTCATAATTTTGTTTACGTTTAAGATGTTATTTAGTTAAAACCTCTACTCCTTTATCTGTAACAGCAATCATATGTTCAAAATGAGCAGAAAGAGAGCCATCTTTAGTTTGATAACCAAAACCATCTTTTGTCTTTTTTATTCTCCAATCACCAGCTGAAATAATTGGCTCTAAACAAAAAACCATTCCTGTTTCTATTTTTGGTCCGCTTCTTCGTTTGCCAAAATTAGGAATCTGAGGATCCTCATGAAGTTCTTTGCCGATTCCGTGCCCACAAAGATCTCTAACTATACTATAACCTTGTTTTTCTACATACCGCTGAATAGTATTGCCAATATCGCCAAAAGTCCTACCTGGTTTAACTTTTTTTATTCCTCTTTTTAAAGCCTTTTTTGCTACTCTTATCAATCTCTGCGCTTCCTGACTAATTTCTCCTACTGGCAAAGTAATTGCCATATCACTATGAAAACCATCAAACCAAACTCCTCCATCCAAAGTAATAATATCTCCTTCTTTTAATTTTCTTTCTGAAGGAGGACAATGAACAACTTCTTCATTTATACAAGTACACAAAGCGGCTGGAAAACCATTATAATTTTTAAAACTTGGTTTAGCGCCTAATTTCAAAATAAGCTTCTCTGCTTCTTCGCTTAAATACTTAGTTGTTACTCCGGGTTGAACTAATTTCTCAACCTTCTTCATTACATAAACTAAAATCCTAGCCGCCTTTCTCATTTTTTCAATCTCTTCCGGCGTCTTGATAATAATCATATAAACCCTTTATTTTAATACCTCCAAAATATCCTTAAAAACATCAGCTATATTTTGTTCCCCATTAACCTTTCTTATTTTTAGTCCTTCATCTTCAAAAACCTTCAAAACAGGATATGTTCGTTCTTTATATTCTTTTAATCTTGTTTTAATTGTCTCAGGATCATCCAAACCTTCCCGACGCAAAAGCTTTGAACCATCTAAAGGACAAACTGTTAAATTTTTTGTTTCTTCATTATATAAAATAGGATGCCTCATTAATTGACAAATCCTCCGATGAGAATTTCTAAAAATTGTTTCTTCTGGACTAATTTCTATTAAAACAACTTTTATATTTTCCAAACCATAAAGATTCTTCAAAACCGGTACAATTTTTTCTGCCTCATAAACAGTTCTTGGGGAACCGGCTATTACTAAATCTCTGCCTTCTTCAAATAACCTTTTAATTTCTTCCTGAACTAAATAAACCACAAAAGGGGGGCTACACAATTTCCCCTCTTTCCAAATTTCTTTTTCTTTTAAAACACTGTAACTTTCTCCTTCTATTGTAACAATTTTATCTTCATTCTTTTCTTCTGCTTCCTGAAATGTTCTTTCTAAAATCTCGCTTGTCTCAAAATAATACAAACTAAACTTTCTCGCTAAAAGTTCTGCTTGGGTTCCCTTTCCTGCACCAGGAGGTCCAAATAAAATAATAGTCTGCCTCATAAATGTTTATTATCTAAATTAAAATGTTTCGTATTCTCTCATCTTTAATTGAGCATCAAGCTGTTTCACTGTTTCTAAAACAACAGCTACTACAATCAACAACGAAGTTCCACCGACTAAAAATCTAAAAACCATTACTCCGGTAATATTACCAATAATAGAAGGCATCACAGCTATTAAACCCAAAAAAATGGCGCCAATAAACAAAACCCTATTTAAAATATACTGGATAAACTCGGCTGTTGACTTCCCTGGTCTAATTCCAGGAACAAATCCTCCCATCTTTTGCAAGTTCTCAGAAATCGCTTTAGGGTCAAAAGTAACAGCAGTATAAAAATAAGTAAATAAAGCAACTAAAATAAAATAAAGTATTCCATGAATCCAACCGTTTTGCAAGAAATCAGCAATTCCTTTTGCTAAAGAACCAACAACCCCTCCTGAACCAGCAAAAAAGTTTGCTATCATTCTTGGAAATAATAAAATTGAAAGAGCAAAAATAATTGGCATCACTCCGGCTGGGTTAATATTCATTGGCAAATAAGTAGATACTCCGCCAAACATTTTCATTCCTCTTACCCTTTTAGCATAAGAAATTGGAATATTGCGTCTAGCTTCATTAATAAGAACCACGCCGGTAATAATAACTAATGACATAGAAAAAAATAATAAATAAGAAGGTATTTTAGAAGCATCCCAAGTAATAATCATTTGCCGAATATCATTGGGAAAACGAGCAATAATTCCGGCAAAAATCAAAAGAGAGACGCCATTGCCAATACCTTTTTCAGTAATTAACTCTCCTAACCACATCAAAAATATTGTTCCAGCAGTTACGGTCAAAATAGAAGAAAAAGTTTCTAACAAAGAAAGATGGGGAATAACATTCTGTCGTTGAAAAAGAGTTAACATTCCATAACCTTGAAGCATTGCCAAAGGGACAGTTAGTATTCTTCCATATTGATTAAACTTTCTTCTTCCTACTTCTCCCTCTTCTTTATACAACCTCTCTAATTGAGGAAAGATCATTGTCAAAAGTTGAAGAATAATCACTGCTGTAATATAAGGACCTAAGCCAAGCATTGCAATAGAAAACCTATCTAAAGCTCCGCCAGTAAAAACATTCATCAAACCGAAAACCTGAAATTGCTCAAAAAATCTCCTTAAATTATCAGCATTAACCCCAGGCATTGGAATATTAGAAAGCAATCGAAAAACTGCTAAAACACTCAAAACAAAAATAATCCTTTTTCTTAAGTCCTTAATTTTAAAAATCTGAATTACTTTTTGATACCACATAAACTTCTTCTTTCTAAAATTTTAATATCTTCAAC
>CAZPFE010000007.1:0-19887 GCA_964585805.1 uncultured Candidatus Saccharibacteria bacterium
AAGGAAAAACATCTTTTATTTCCTCCCTTTCCTTTGGAAAGGAAAAACATCTTTTATTTCCTCCCCCTTCCCAAAGGGAAGGGGGAGGTGAGGAGGGGGATGGGGATTAAAAACCACCCCCTCCTTAATCCTCCCCCTCCAGAGGAGGGGGAGGAGAGGAAAGAAAAGAGAAATAAAGAAAAAGAAAGAAATTTTTCACTAATCATTCCCAATTGACACTAATCCTTATTAACTTAAAATAAAAAATACTTAAAAACAAAACACAATAAAAATGACTGAAAAAAAATATTACATTATCACTTATGGCTGTCAGATGAATAAAAATGATTCAGAAAGAATTGCTGGATTTTTAGAAAAACATAACTGGAAAAAATCCTCTGTAATGAAAGAGGCAAATTTAATTATTATCAATATGTGCTCGGTAAGGCAATCTGCAGTTGACAGAGTTTATGGTAAAATAAAACAATTAACTAAAATTAAAAAAGAAAAACCAAAAACAAAAACTCTATTAACTGGCTGTATTTTAAAAAAAGATTTTGAAAAATTTAAAAATTCTTTTGATTATATTTTGTCTATAAAATCTCTACCTAAATGGATAGATTTTTTGAAAAATGAAAAATATTTTTATTATCCTTATCCCCGAGAAGAAAAAATTGACTATTTAAAAATAAAACCTCAATACACAAATAAAATTTCAGCTTTTATTCCGATTTCAATAGGCTGCGACAATGCCTGTACTTATTGCGCTGTCCCTTACACCAGAGGAAAATTAATTTGCCGTGATTACAAAGAAATAATTAAAGAAGCAAAACAACTTATAAAAAATGGCTATAAAGAAATATGGTTATTAGGAGAAAATGTAAATAATTATAAATTTAAAATTAAAGAAGAAAAAAAAGAAAAATTTATTGATTTTGCTGATCTTTTAAAAAAAATAAATGAAATTCCAGGTGATTTCTGGATAAGATTTACCAGTCCCAATCCAGCTGATTTTTCTGAAAAAACGATAAGAACAATTGCTAAACTGGAAAAAGTAACCCCTTATTTAAACCTTCCTCTCCAATCTGGAGATAATGAAATTTTAAGAAAAATGAACAGAAAATATACGGTTGAAGAATATAAAAAATTGGTTTTAAAAATTCGTCAAGCATTTAAAAAATATCGCCAAGGATTGGATAAATATGTATCTATTTCTACAGATATTATTGTTGGTTTTCCTGGAGAAACAAAAAAACAGTTTAATAATACTTTAAAACTAATGAAAGAAATAAAATTTGATATGGCTTATATTGCCAAGTATTCCCCCCGACCAGGAACCTCAGCTGCAAAATTAGAAGATAATATTCCTCCAAAAGAAAAAGAAAGAAGAGAAAAAATTTTAACTGATACCCTAGTAAAAACTGCTTTAGAAAATAATAAAAAATTTATTGGCAATAAAGTTAAAGTTTTAATAGAAGAAAAAAAAGACAACTTCCTTCTTGGTAAAACTTCTCACTATAAAACAGTTAAAATAGAAGAAAACAAAGAGAATTTAATAGGAAGTTTTAAAAAAGTTAAAATTGAAGATGCTTTCCCTTGGGGATTAAAAGGTGGTTTAGCAAGAGAAAATAAGGTTATTGTTATTGTTGGGCCTACTGCTTCTGGAAAAACTGACCTTTCCATCAAAATAGCAAAAAAGATTAATCAATTAAAAAAAGAGATTGATAAAAATGGAGCAGAAATTATTTCTGCTGACTCTCGTCAAGTTTATAAAGGAATGGATATTGGAAGCGGTAAGGTGACGAAGAGGGAGATGAAAGGAATTCCTCATCATTTGTTAGATGTTGCTTCTCCAAAAAGAAAATTTACTGTTGCTCAATACCAAAAATTAGCCACAAAAGCAATAGAAAAAATTTTCAAAAATAAAAAAGTTCCAATTTTAGTTGGAGGAACCGGATTTTATATTCAAGCGGTTATTGACGGATTAGTTATTCCTCAGGTTAAACCTGATTGGAAGTTGAGAAAAAAGTTGGAAAAGAAAAGCCCTCAAGAATTATATCAGGAATTAGAAAAACTTGACCCTCAAAGAGCAAAAAATATTGATAAATTCAATAAAAGACGGTTAATCCGAGCTTTAGAAATTATTAAGAAAACAAAAAAACCAGTTCCAATTTTAAAAAAAGAAAAGCCAGATTTTGATGTTTTAATTTTGGGAATAAAAATAGACTTCAAAAAATTAAAGAAACTTATTGAAAAGCGCCTTTCAAAAAGAATTAAAAAAGGAATGATTAAAGAAGTAAAAAATTTAAGAGAAAAAGGCATTTCTTGGAAAAGATTGGAAGAATTTGGTTTAGAATATAGATATGTCAGCCAATATCTTCAGAAAAAAATCACAAAAGAAGAAATGATAGAAAAACTAAAAAAAGAGATTGAAAATTATGCCAAAAGACAAATGACTTGGTTTAAAAAAGACAAAAGGATCAACTGGATAAAAAACTATCAAGAAGCAGAAAAATTAGTGATTAATTTCCTAAAAGATTAACTATCTTTGAGAATTTTTTCTAAACTCTGTCGGGCAATGTCGGGATTTACTCTACCTTTTGTCTCTCTCATTAGTTGACCTATTAAAAATTGAAGAGCATTTTCTTTTCCTTTTTTATAGTCATCAACGGCTTTTTTATTCTCTTTAATTATCTTTTTAACTACATCTTCTATTTCTGAACTATTGTTTATTTGAATTAATCCTTTTTCTTCAATAATTCGGGAAGGATCTTTACCAGTTTTATACATTTCTTCTAAAACAATTTTTCCAATTTTACTTGAAATTTTTCCTTTATAAATTAAGGTAATAAATTCAGCAAAATTTTCAGGGCTAATCAATAATTCTTTTCCTTCTTTCTTATCTTCTTTGAGCAACTTTTGTAAATCTGTAGTAAGATAATTAGCGGCTAATTTGGCTAATCTTAAAAATTCATCATTTTTAATATTATCCTTCATCTCTATTTCCTTAACCCAATTCCTTAATTCAGAAACTACTTTCTCAAAATAATTACCTAATTCTTTATTAACCACAAAAATTTCAATTATCTTTTCTTCTAAAGCAAATTCTCTTTTAAATCTTTCTCTTTTCTCAGCTGGCAACTCTGGAATTTCTGACTTTGCTTTTATTATAAATTCTTCATCTAAATGAATTGTCGGTAAATCAGGATCAGGAAAATATCTATAATCCTGTGCTTCCTCTTTTTTACGCTGGCTAAAGGTTATCTCTCTTTTATCATCCCAACCTCTTGTCTCTTGAACAACTTTTTCCCCTCTTTTTAAAATTTCTGTTTGTCTTTTAATTTCATAATCTATTGCTTTTTCTACTGCCCTAAAAGAGTTTAAGTTTTTAATTTCTACTTTTGTTCCTAAATTTTCATCTTTGCTCAAACTTATATTTACTTCCACTCTTAACTGACCTTTTTCCATATCAGCCTTAGAAACCCCTAAATACCTCAAAATGAGCTGCAGTTCTTGAGCAAACTTCCTTGCTTCTTTACCAGAACTTAAATCTGGTTCAGTAACTAACTCCATTAAAGGCACACCCGCCCTATTAAAATCTATTAAAGAATATTTTTTGTCTGAAAGATGAATGAGTTTACCTGCATCTTCTTCTAAATGAATTCTTTGAATTCTGATTTTTTTCTTCTCAATAATTAAAAAACCATTTTGACAAAAAGGAATATCATACTGAGAAATTTGATAACTTTTAGGAAGATCAGGGTAAAAATAATTCTTCCTGTCAAATTTAGAATCTTTATTAATTTGGCAATTCAAAGCTAAACCAACTTTTATTATTTTGAAAACTGCTTCTCTATTTATTATAGGCAAAGCCCCTGGTTGACCAGTACAAACAGGACAAATATTAATATTCGGCTCTTTCTCTTCAGGATTATTTTTACAACAACAAAACATTTTGCTTTTAGTATTTAATTCGCTATGAATTTCTAATCCAATTGTCGGTTTAAACATAACAAATTATTTATGTGATTATTAACTAAATTTATAACAACAACGATTATTGTTTTTCTTCCCATCCCCCTCCCATCCTCCCCCTTCCCCTTGGGAAGGGGGAGGATGGAAAAAATGTTTTTCCTTCCCAAGGGGAAGGGGAAGGATTGAAAGTAAAGAGGGGGTTTCTTTTCTTTTCTCCTCCCCCTCCTCTGGAGGGGGAGGATTAAGGTGGGGGAGGTTTTTAATTCCCCATCCCCCTCCTTTCCTCCCCCTTCCCAAGGGGAAGGGGGAGGATTAGAAAGTAAAAAAGAGGAAGGGATTAAGGAGGTGGAGGAAATAACACTATTATAAAGAAAACTTTCCTTTTTCTTCATCTTTAACTATCCGTCCATTCTCTAAAGTAATAACTCTCTTTCCTAAACTATTAACAATATCTTTGTTATGAGTAGATAAAACAACTGTTGTTCCCATTTCATAAATTTTTACCAATAATTTAATAATATCAAAAGTATTATAAGGATCTAAATTGCCGGTTGGTTCATCTGCTAAAATAATGTCTGGCCGATGAATTAAAGCCCGAGCAATTGCTACCCTTTGTTTTTCTCCGCCTGATAATTCTTGAGGGTAATTATCAGCTCTTTCTGTTAAACCAACAATTTCTAAAACCTGATAAACATTTCTTTTAATATCTTTATCTGATACGCCTATAACTTCTAAAACATAGGCAACATTTTCAAAAGTTGTTTTTGAAGGAAAAAGTTTATAATCTTGAAAAATTGTCCCAATTCTTCTCCTTAACAAAGGTAATTCTGATTTTTTAATTTTAAAAATATCTTGATTATCAAAGAAAATTGTTCCTTTAGTTGGCTTTTCTTCAGCTAAAATCATTTTTAAAAGAGTCGTCTTTCCTGCCCCTGATCTGCCCACAAGAGAAACAAATTCTTTCCTTCTAATTTTAAAGGATACATTATCTAAAGCAATAATTGGCTCATTTCCATTGCGAGCCGGATAGATTTTTGTTACTTTTGAAACATTAATCATTTTGAGAAACTATTTTTTTAATTTCTGATTCAATAAATTCATCTAACTCACCATCTAAAACATTATCAACCTCTGAAATTTCTATTCCTGTTCTTAAATCTTTAACTAATTTATAAGGATAAAGAACATAGGATCTAATTTGATTTCCCCAAGAAGCTGAAACAAAATCTCCTCTAACCTTATTAAGTTCTTTCTTTTTTTCTTCCTCTTTTAAACGTTCCAATTTAGAATACAAAATCCGAAGCGCCTTTTCTTTGTTTAATCCTTGTAATCTTTCTGACTGACAACTAACCGTAATTTTAGTTGGCAGATGAACAATTCTTACTGCTGATTCACGACGATTAACATACTGCCCTCCTGGTCCCGAAGCTCGGAAAAAATCTATTCTTAAATCTTCCTGCTTAATCTTAATTTCTTTTTCTTTATCAATGATTGGCAGTACTTCTACTAAAGCAAAAGAAGTGTGTCTTAGTTTTTTTGCTGAAAAAGGAGATTGTCTAACTAAACGATGAACACCTGTTTCTCTTTTTAGAATCCCGTAAGCATATTTACCTTTAATCTCCAAAATAACATTTTTTGTTCCTATCCTTCCTTCTGGCCCTACTCCTTCTCCAAATGACTGATGAATAATTTTTGTTTGAAAACCTTTTTTCTGACAATATCTTTGATACATTCTCAATAACATCGTTGCCCAATCCTGAGCGTCATTTCCTCCAGCACCAGCAGAAATTTCTAAAACAGCATCATTTTTATCATATTTACCAGACAAAAAGGTTTTTATCTCTTCTTTTTCAATTGTTTTTTCTATTTCTTTATATTTCTCTTCTATCTCTTTCTCAAAAAAATAATCCTCTTTCTCTTTAGCAATCTCTTCTAACTCTTTTAAATCCTCAATCTCCTTCTCTATTTTCTTAAAAAAATCAATTTCCTCTCTTAAATCACTAATTTTCTTTGCTATCTTAATTGCTTTCTGCTCATCTTTCCATAAATTTTCTTTTTTGACCTCTTTTTCTAATTTCTTTAATTCTACTTTTTTCTTTGAAAAATCAAAGACAGTCCATCAGATGATGGAGTCTTTCTTCCAAAGATTTAATTTTTGATTTTGATTTCTCCATTTCTGATAAAATTATTTTTTATGAGCCGAGGAGAGGACTTGAACCTCCAATCTCTCGCTTACGAAGCGATTGCTTTACCATTAAGCTACCTCGGCAAAAAATTGAGCGGGATACGAGAATCGAACTCGCGTCTCTTGCTTGGGAAGCAAGCGTAATACCACTATACTAATCCCGCTTTTATGATTATATTTTAATCAAATTTTAGAAAAACTCAACGATAACAAGTTGCTTTTGTTTTTTCTATAAACAAGTTTATAGTTTAAGATAAGAAATAATATATTTTGCAATAATTTTTCCTGCCATTGGTTTAGAGAATTTTTTTGCTGCTTTAGACATCAGTTTCATTTTTTCTGGTTGAGCAAATAATGTTTTTATTGTAGTTAAAAGAAAATGCGGTCTAAAATTAGCTTCTTCTATTACAATTGCCGCGCCGGTTTCAGCATAAATATAAGCATTTTTTACTTGATGCTCTTGAGCAGAACCTGGAAGTGGAATTAATATACTTGGTTTTCCAACCGCTGCAATCTCAAAAATTGCTCCTCCTCCTGCTCGACTAACTATTAAATCTGCGCTATGATAAGAAGCGGCTAATTCATTTTCAGATAAAAAAGGAAAAGGATGATAATATTTTTTTAAATCTTTATTAATAGTAAATTCAACTTCTTTTTTAATTTCTTCAAAATTTTCTTTCCCTGTCTGGTGAATTATTTCAAAATTTTCTAAAAAATTCTCTAAATCAGCCAATAACTCTTCATTTATTCTTTGAGATCCTTGGGAACCACCAATAAAAAAAATTACTGGCTTTTCCCCCGTTAATCCTAATAATTCTTTTGAGTTTGAGGGGGGAATTAAAATTTCTTGTCTAACTGGATTACCAACAGATATAATCTTTTTTTTATTAAAATATAACATTCTTTTGATTGGAAAAGCGCCAAAAACCTCCAAAGCAAACTTACTTGCTATTCTATTTGCCAACCCAAGACAAGCATCTGATTCATGGATAAAAATCGGAGTAGCCAACAACCACCCGCTAACAACTACTGGTATGGAACCATATCCTCCTTTACTAAAAATTAAATCTGGAGAAATAACAAAAAGATAATAAAAAGATTGCAAAAAACCGAGAGGAATTTTAAAAAAAACATCAATTATATTTTGTAAAGAAAAATATCTACGAATTTTTCCACTAAGGATTATTTTTACTTCAATACCTTCTTTTTCAAGCAAATCACGCGCAAATTTATCATCAGGACCAATATAAAAAAACTGAAAATCATTAGTTAAATTATTTCTTTTTATTTCTCTAATAATAGAAATTATTGGGAAAATATGACCTGCTGTTCCTCCTCCAGTAAAAACTATTTTCATAATATTATATTATTTTTCAAAATTATATCATCTTTTTTCTTGTTTTGAAATATTTAACAAAAGACCTACCGCAGCCAACTCTGCTACGATATGAGAACCGCCATAACTAATAAAAGGCAAAGGTATACCAGTAAGAGGAAATATTTTTATCATTGCTCCTATATTAACAAATGCCTGAAAACAAATCCAAGATACTAATCCTATTGATAAAAGTTGAGAAAACTTATCATTTACATTATTTGCTATTCTAAATCCTCTCCATAATAATGCTAAATAAAGAAATATTATTAATATTCCTCCAATTAAACCCAAATCTCGAGATATTTCAGCAAAAATAGAATCAGACATTAAATGAGGTATGAAATTTGAAAGAGGTGATAATTCTAATCCTAACCCTAAAATTCCTCCTGACCCTATAGCAATCAATGTTTGGTTTGTTTGATAACCAATTCCTAAGGGATCTCTTATCCAACCCAAAAGGACAGAAATTCTTTCCATTCTATATGGAGAAGTCACAATTAAAATTAAAAAAGAAACTGCCCCTAAAAAAGAAATTAAAAGAGTATGCCAAAGAGGAGTTTCTGAACAAAAATACATAATCATTGCGCTTAAAGCGATTACTCCTAAAGTACTAAGATCTGATTGAAAATATAAAAGCAAAATTAATAAACCTAAAATCACTAAAAAAGGAAAAAGCGTTAATTGCCATTTTTTTTCTTTTTTGTTAGATGTATTTTTCGCTAATAAAGCAGATAAATAAATAAGAAAAGTTAGTTTCAATATTTCTGATGGCTGAAAAGTAAATCTTCCGAAACTTATCCATCGGGAAGCGCCGTTTGAAGAAATACCCAATCCGGGAATAAAAACTAAACACATTAAAAATAAACTTATTAAAACAAATAACCATGACCATTTTTTTATAAAATCCAAAGGAGCTTTATAAAAAATAAAACCCATAATAATACCTGGCAAAAATCCATAAAATAATTGATGAAATAAGTAATAAGTAGAATTATTAAATTGTTTTTGAGAAACATCAGCAAAAATTTTTACTGAAACCAACAAACCCAAAACTGCTAAAAAAGTCACAATAACAATGATAGAATAATCAGGAAGTATCCTTCTTTTACTCATAAATTTTACAATTTCTTTATAATTTTAATAAACTTTTCTCCTCTATCAAATTCGTTTCTAAATAAATTAAAGCTTGCAGCACCTGGAGAAAGAATTATCAAATCTCCTTTCTTGCTTGTTTTTATTGCTTTCTTTACAGCATCTTCCATATCCCTTGCCAAATATAACTCAAATTTAGAACCTAACTCCTTTCTTATTTTTTCAGAAGCGCTACCTGGTAATAAAATCAAATTAGCAACTTCCTTTTTAATCTTCTGAACTAATTGTTTATATTTTAAACCTTTATCTACTCCTCCGGCAATAAGAGTAATATCAGCTCCTGGAAATCTTTTTTTTGATAACTTAATAGCTAATATCACTGATTGAGGTGTAGTTGCCGCCGTATCATTCACAAAATATATACCCTTTTTTACTGCTACTAACTCCTGCCTATGTTTAATTCCTTTAAAATTAGCAAGGACTTTTTTAATTTCTTTTTTAGGAACTTTAAATATTTTGGCTACCAAAAGCGCTGCTGCAATATTAGAAGGCTCGATCCAAGAAGGAAAATCAATATTTTCTTTTTTTAAATCATCTGTTTTAAAATAATAAATTTTTGAATTTGCTTTCTGACCCAATTTTCTAACCCGTAAATCTCCATAATTTAAAATTAGAATATCGCTCTTCTTTTGATAACGAAAAATAGATTCTTTTGATTTAAGATAATTATTAAAATTTTTGTATCTATCTAAATGATCAGGAAAAAGCGAAGTGATAACAGCAATATGAGGACTCTTCTTAAGAGATTCTAATTCAAAGCTTGAAAGTTCTAAAACAACTTTTGAATTTTTATCTATTTGAGAAACAATTTCCAACGGAGAAACACCTATATTACCAGCTAAAAATGTTTTTGGAAATTTAGTCTTTAGAAAAAGATAAATAAGAGTTGAAGTGGTTGATTTTCCTTTTGTTCCGGTTACCCCTATAATAGGTGCTGAACATATTTCAAAAAAAATATCAATATCAGTTTTTACAGGAATATTGTTTTTATAAGCAATATTAAGAAAAGGAGAATCAGGGGGAACAGCAGGATTTTTAACAATCAAATCTGCATTTTTAAAATCTTCTTTCCTGTGCCTACCAAGAATAAGAGTTACTTTAGATAATTGCTTAATTTTTACCAAAGATTCTTTTAAATCTTTTTCTTTTTTTAAATCAGTTATCGTAACTTGAGCTTTTTGTTTTATAAAAAAATTTGCCACTCCTACTCCTCCACCATGAAGTCCCAAACCCATTATTACTACTTTTTTCCCCTTAAAGAGATTACTAAAATTTTTCATATAAATAATTTTTTAATGACAGGATTTATTTTTCTTTTGAAATAATGATTACTTATTTTTTCTAAATTATAAGGGATATCGCTAAAGAAAAATATATGATTATTACTTTTAGTCAATTTTTTTTCTATCTGATGATTGTTTTTTAAAAATCTTCTTAACTCAAAAACTAATTCTCTGCTGGGATTAATCATAAAAATCTCCTTTCCTAAAAATTCTTTTATTTGTTTTTCTAATAAAGGATAATGAGTACAAGCCATTACTAAAGTGTCTATTTTCTTTTGTTTTAAAGGAGATAAATATTCTCTAATTATTTCTTTTGCAATTTTTTTTCTTTCCCACCCTTCTTCTACTAATGGAACAAATAAAGGGCAAGATTGCGTATAAATTTTTAATTTAGAATCTTTTGATAACAGTTTTTTCTCCCAATTCTTACTTTTAATCGTGCCCGGAGTGCCAATAATCCCAATTCTTTTGTTTTTTGTTGTGGAAATTACTTTATCAAGAGAAGGATTAATTATACCAAAAACAGGAATAGAGATACTTCTTTTTAAATAATCTTCTGCCCAAGAAGTAGCAGTATGACAAGCGATAATTATTATTTTTGCTCCTTGTTTAAAAAGAAACTCGCTAATTTTTAATGAATATTTTTTCACAAAGTCAGGACCTTTTGTTCCATAAGGCAATCTGGCGCTGTCACCAAAATAAACAATTTTATATTCTGGCAAATATTTAAACAATTCCTTGACAACAGTAAGTCCTCCAAGACCTGAATCAAAAATACCTATCATAAAATAACTTCAGTTATCAAAAAAACAAAATAAATTAACAACAGGAATAATGCTTCTCTTTTAGTTATTTGTCGACCGGTTCGAATTACTATCAAGAAAAATAAGGCTGAAATAGTCAAAAAAATAAAAGCAATTATTAAGGAAGAAAAATTAGTTACCTGAATTGGCTGTATAAAAGAAACCAAACCAAGAATAAGGGTAGCGCAAACTATTACTGATCCCATTAAATCTCCTAAAATCATCCAATTTTGACCTTTTCTTGCTGAAGCAACGGCAAAATAAGTTTCTGGTAAAGCATTTCCCAATCCCAGTATCATCAACCCTATAATAGAAATTTCCAAGTTTAATTCTTGGCCAATTGACTGGGTGCTAATAATAATCCCTTCTGAAGAAAGAATAAGTAGAAGAAGAGAAAGTAAAACTATTATTAAATTCCCTAAAAAATGTTTAAATCTAAGAATGATTTTTTCTTCATCTTTGTCTTTTCTATTTTCTTCATAAACTTTTTTAAATCTATCACTTTTAGAAAAAAGCCAAAACATATAAAGAAAAAAGAAAATAATTAGAATTAAGCCATCAATTCTTCCTAATCTTCCATCTAAAATTAATATTAAAGGCAAAATTGCTATAAAAGCAGTAAAAAAAGCGCTTGACTGAACCATTCTGCTTTCTGCTGGTAGAGCAGACCTGCTTAATAAAACTGAGGCAGCCACAGCAAGAGTTAAATCAACAATATTACCACCTAAAACATCACCAAAAGAAAGCTGAGGTATTTTATGTAAAGCAGAATTCACGCCAATTAAAAGATTAGGAAAAGAACCAGCAATCGCCATTATAAAAAATGCTACCACAAACTCGCGCCAACCTAAAAATTTAGCCATCTTCATTAGACCATCTACTAATTTAGAACCTGACCAAGCAATAGAAAAAGCAGAAACTCCAAAAATTAAAATTGATAACCAAATCATAAATTTTAATTATCCCTTTATTCTCTTTTTTATAAAACACCATTTAATTGCTTCCACTAAAATAAAATCTATTATTCCAATTCCAAGAATTAACCCCCAATCAAAAATGTTTAAAGAATAAGTTTTAAGAAGAACCTGGAGAGGATATAAATATATTGCCCCTACTAACATTAAAATACCTATTAACCAAGAATAAATCAAAAATTTGTTGGAAAGAATATTAATATGCCAAATGTTCTTTCTTAAATTTTTACAGGAAAAAATATAAAATAAAGAATCAATAGTTAAAGCGGCAAAAATAATCGTTCTAATATGAGAAATTTGATAATGAGAATATTTATAAAGCCAAAAAAATAAAAACAAAAGAAGAAAATTTGTTACTCCTCCAATAATAAAAATTAAAGTTTTCATTTCTTTAGTAAAAAGATCTTTTTGGTAATCTTTTGGCGATTGATTCATTACATCTGGATCTTTTTTTTCAAAAGCCAAAGCTATATTTGGCAATCCATCTTCAATTAAATTAACCCATAAAATTTGAACAGCATTAACTGGCAAAGGCAAACCTGTCATCACGGCTATACTAACTAAAAACACTTCAGTAAACGCATCAGCAAATAAATAAGTAATAATCCTTCTAATATTATCAATAATTGCCCGACCTTGTTCTATGGCTGAAATTATTACCCTAAAACTATTTGTCAAAAGAATTAAATCTGAAGATTCTTTTGCTATTTCTGTTCCTGAATTAAGAGCAATTCCAATATCTGCTTTTTTAAGAGCAGGCGCGTCATTAACCCCGTCTCCAGTCATTGCCACAACTTCTCCTTTATCTTGATAGGCCTGAATAATTCTCATTTTATGTTTTGGTTCAACTCGAGCATATATTTTAATTTTTTCTATTTTTTCACTTAATTCTTCGTCCGAAATTTTATCTAACTCTTTACCTTCAAGAATATTTTCTTCTTTTATATCAAAACCAATTTCTTCAGCTATTGCTTTTGCGGTAAACTTATGATCACCTGTAACAATAACTGGCTTTAAACCTCCTTTTTGGCATAAATTTATTGCTAATTTAACTTCTTTCCTTAAAGGATCCTTTAAAGCAACTAAACCAACAAATACTATTCTCTTGATTGGTTTTTTAAAAATTTTAATTTCTTTTTCTCCTACTCCTATTACTCTAAATCCTTTCTTAGTCAAAGTTTCAATTTCTGCATACAATTCTTTTTTTGCCTTTTTACTCATTCTTCTAACTTTTCCTTTTTCTTTCAAATAATCAGATATCTCTAAAATTTTTTCTGGCGCTCCAGAAAGATATAGAATTTTCTTTTTTTCTTTTGAAATAAAAAACAACTTGCCTAAATATTTATCTTCTTGACTAAAAGGAATATCTCTTTCTTCCTTTAATTCTTCTTTTAATAACTCATTTTTGTTAATTCCTGCTTCTAAACCAGCCAAAAGCAAAGCCTTATCTGTCGGAGTTCCTCTAATAATCCATTTTTCCATTGTTTCTTCAGGATTTTCAATAAACGCCTGACTGCAAAGAGCAGCAATTTTAAGGGTTAAAAATTTTTCTTCTTCACTTTTAGCAAAAATTTCTGCCACCCTCATCTTTCCCTCTGTCAAAGTTCCTGTTTTATCTGTAGCAATAACAGAAGCGCTCCCTAATGTTTCAGCAGAAGATAGTTTTCTAACTAACCCTCCCTTTTTTAAGATGTTTCTCATTCCTATGGCTAAAACAACTGTTATCGCTGCTGGCAACCCTTCAGGAATAGCGGCTATAGCAATAGCCACTGAAACAAGAAAAATCTCTAATAAATCATCTCCTTTAATAACCCCAATTAAAAAAATAACAAAACAGATAAAAATTACTAACATTCCTATTAATTTAGAAAAAGAAGCTAATTTTTTTTGAAGAGGAGTTTTTTCTTCTTTTAATTGATAAATTAATTCTGAAATTTTTCCTATCTCTGTTTTATTGCCAATTGCGGTCACAATAAACTTTCCTTTTCCTTCTTCTACAATCGTCCCCATAAAAACCATATTATTTCTCTCTGCTAAAGATGTTTCTAAAGTCAAAATATTTTCTCTTTTTTCTGTCGGCAACCATTCGCCTGTTAAAACCATCTCATTTATTTTTAAATTTTGAGCAGAAATAACACGACCATCAGCCGGCACTTTATCTCCTGCCTCTAAAAGAACAACATCTCCTGGAACTAATTCTTGAGAATCAATAATTTTAATATTACCATCTCTTAAAACTTTTGTTTCAACCTTAACTGCTTTTCTTAATTTCTCTAAAGTTTTATTTGCTTTTCTTTCCTGAAAAAAACCAATTGCTGTATTTAAAGCAATAGCCAGAAAGATAACAATTGCATCAGTAAATTCTTTTAAAAAAAGAACAATGAAATCAGCAACAATTAAGATATATATTAAAGGATTTTTTAATTGGACTAAAAATAATTTTAAATTAGAAAACTTCCTTTCTTTTTTAAGAAAGTTCTTGCCAAATTTTTCTTGTCTTTTTTTTATTTCTTCTTCAGTTAAACCTTTTAAATGGTTTGAGTTTAATATTTGAACAACTTTTTGCCAAGATAAAGAATGCCATTCAAATCCATCTTCCTTTTTATCATCTTGTTTAATCTTTTCCATAAAAATAACTAAATAAATTAGATATCTAAGTTTTTAACTTTTTTCGCATAAGCCTGAATAAATTTCTTTCGCGGTAAAACTTCCTCTCCCATTAAAATATCAAAAATTTCATCTGCTTCTTTGGCATCCTCAATTTTAACTTGTAAAAGGACTCTTTTCTCTGGATTCATTGTTGTTTCCCATAATTGAGAAGGATTCATTTCACCTAAACCTTTATAACGTTGGATATTAATATTTTCTATTTTTTCTTTTTTCAATTTACCCATAATTTCTTCTTTTTCCTCATCATTATAAGCATAAAATACTTTCTTTCCTGCTTTAATTTGATAAAGAGGTGGCTGGGCAATGTATAAATAACCTCTTTCAATAACTGGTTTAAAATAACGATAAAAAAGAGTTAATAAAAGGGTCCTAATATGATTTCCGTCAGAATCAGCGTCAGCCATTAAAATAATCCGATGATATCTTAATTTCTCAATGTTAAAATCTTCAGCTACGGCTGTTCCTAAAGCAATAATTAAATCTTTAATTTCTTTGGAGGCAAGAAGTTTATCTAACCTTGCTTTTTCAACATTTAAAATTTTGCCTCGCAAAGGAAGAATAGCCTGAAAATGTCTATCTCTTGCTTGTCTGCTTGAACCGCCAGCAGATTCTCCTTCTACAATATAAAGTTCTGACTCTTCTGGTTTCCTAGATGAACAATCAGCCAATTTGCCGGGCAAAGCCAACCCGCTTAAAACCCCTTTTCTTAAAACAGTTTCCCGAGCCGCTTTCGCCGCTTTTCGAGCCCGAGAAGATAAAATACATTTTTCAATAATAGCCTTTGCATCTTGAGGATTACGCTCTAAAAAATCAGTTAAGCTTTCAGCAACAATTTGTTCAACAATAGGTTTAACTTCAGGATTTCCCAATTTTGCTTTTGTTTGTCCTTCAAATTGAGGCTCTCTTATTTTTACTGAAACAACAGCAGTTAAACCTTCACGAACATCTTCTCCTGTTAAATTACTATCTTTTTCCTTTAAAAAATCATTCCTTCTGGCATAATCATTTAAAGTTCTTGTCAAAGCAGAACGAAAACCTGTTAAATGGCTTCCTCCTTCAGGTGTATAAATATTATTAGCAAAACTTTTTTCAAGGCATTCATATTCTTGTGTATATTGAAAAGCTGCTTCTACGATTACATTATTTTTTTCTCCATAACAATAAAAAATATTTTGGTGGCGAGGCTTTGAATTATGAATGAGATATTTAATATAAGAAGATAAACCGCCTTCAAAATAAAAAGCATAAACAAATTTCTCTTCTTCTCTTTCATCTCTGAAAACAATTTTTATGCCTTTAGTTAAATAAGCCTGCTGACGCAGATGATTAAGAATTTTCTTAGCATTAAATTTAATTTCCTTAAAAATCTCTGGGTCAGGTTCAAAAATAATTGTCGTTCCTGATTTAGAACAAGGTTTGATCTTTTTTACTTTTGTTAAAGGTTTGCCTTGGGAATATTCTTGTTGATACAAATACCCTCCTCTGCATACTTCTGCCTTCATATATTTTGACAAAGCGCAAACAACAGAAACCCCAACACCATGAAGACCTCCAGAAACTTGGTAAGCTTTACTGCCAAATTTTCCTCCAGCATGAAGAGTAGTCATTACTGTCTCCAAAGCCGACTTCTTTGTTTGAGGATGAATATCTACTGGAATACCTCGTCCATCATCCCTTATCATTACTCTGTTATCTTTTAATAAAGCAACTTCTCCCTCACTTCCATAACCAGCCATAAATTCATCTATAAAATTATCAACACATTCCCAAATTAAATGATGCAAACCCTCGCTACCAGTAGAACCAATATACATTCCTGGCCTTTTTCTAACCGGCTCTAATCCTTCTAAAACATAAATATCTTTTGCTGTATAATCTTCCCCTCCTTTTTCTCTTTTATTATCTTTAATTTTTTGATTTTTTTTAGGTTTATCTGCTTTAGTCATATTTTTTTAATTAACAATTCTAAAAATAAAAAAGAAAATCTCTTTTATTTACTTTCTAATCAATAAAAATATCTTATTTATCCCTTTCTTACTTGCCAGCCAGAGTGGCTTTCTAACTTTTTAATAATTTTGTTTTGAAGATTATTTATTTCTTCTGAACTTAAAGTTCTATTTTCTGCCTGATAAACAATATGAAAAGCCAAACTTTTCTTTCCTGCGGGTAAATTTTCTCCTTCATAAATGTCAAATAAATCAACATCTCTAATTAATTCTCCGCCAACAAGATTAATTTCATTTAAAACATCAACTACTTTTACTTCTAAAGGAACTAATAAAGCAATATCTCTAACTGCTGCTGGATAAGGAGAAATAGGCAAATATTCTTGCTCCTCTGAAGCAAGCTGGACAAGTTCTTCAAAATCTATTTCAAAAAAGATTACTTCTCCTTTAATTTCTAATTTCCTTAATAAATGTTCAGAAATTTCTCCTAAAAACCCTATTTTTTTAGAATTTATTTCAATCTCTGCTGATTTAAACTGATTTATAGCTAAATTGTTTATTCCTGAAAAATCACAATAATGAATATCACTCAAGCAAAGATTATTAAACAAGGTTTCTAAATAACCTTTTGCCTGATAAAAAGATTCTCTTTCTCTATTCTTTGAAGCAATAACTCCACCTAATCTTCTTTTTTCTTTTATTTCTTGCTTTCCACTAAGGAAAAATATCTTTCCTATTTCAAAAAGCCTAAACTTATCAAAAAATTTAAAATTATTTTTAACATTCTTTAAAAGATTAGGCAGCAAACTTGGCTTTAAATATTTAAATTCTTTACTCAAAGGATTATCAACTTCTAATAATTGCTCTTTTTGATAACCATAAATTCTTAAATCTTCTTCACCAATAAAAGAATAATTATAAACCTCAGAAAAACCAAGTTCTTTTAAAAAGTTTTTAATTTCATTTTTCCAAAAAACATTATAATCCCTTTTAGCTGGCTCAATTCTTACTTTTGGCAAAATTGAAGGAATTTTATCAAAATTATGCAAACGACCAATTTCTTCTACTAAATCAATCGGCAAGTTTAAATCCTGCCTAAAAGTAGGCACTTCAACTAATAAATAATCTTTTTCTTCTTTTATAATTTTTAGAGATAATCTTTTTAAATAATTCTTTATTTCTTGATTTTTAATCTTGACACCTAATACTTTAGAGACCAATGATTTTTCTAACTTTATTTTTTTAGGTTTTGCTTTCAAAGGATAATAATCAATCATTCCTTCCAAAATCTTCCCTCCGGCAATTTCCTGAATTAATTGAACTGCTCTTTCTAAAGATGGTAAAACCAAATTTTTATCCGGTTCATGTTCAAACCTCAAAGAAGCATCAGTTATTATTCTCAATTTTTGACGACTTTGACGAATAGTTTTCATTTCAAAATTTGCTGCTTCTAAAATAATAGTTTTAGTGTCTTCGCTTATCTCTGCCTTTTTTCCTCCCTTTATTCCAGCTATTGCTAATGGTTCTTCTTCATCAGCAATAACTAAAATATCATTATCTAAATAAAATGTTTTATTATCTAAAGTAATAATCTTTTCTAATTCTTTGGCTTTTCTCACAATTATTTTTTTCTTTCCTCCTTCTTTCTTGTTATCTATTTTATCAAAATCAAAAGCGTGAAGTGGTTGTCCTGTCTCTAACATCACATAATTTGTAATATCAACTATATTATTAATCGGCTTTAAACCAGAAGAAATTAATCTTTCTTGAATCCATTTTGGAGAAGAAGAAACTTTTATTCCTTTAATCATTTTTGCTCCATACCTTAAACATCCTTCCTTATCCTGAACATCAACTTGAAGATAATCTCTAATACTTTCTCCTTTTTCTTCTTTTATTTTTACTTTGGGAAAAATGGGCTTTAAGTTTAAAATAGCACCTATCTCCCTAACCAAACCAATATAAGACAAACAATCATGAGCCCTGTTAGGCAAGATATCAACATCTAAAATAAAATCTTTTCCTGATTTTGTAATTTCTTCAACCTCAAAACTATGCAAAGAAATAATCTCGCCTAACTTTTTTGGAACCGGCAATTTTTCTTTAAAAAATGATTGTAGCCAATTATAAGAAAACTTCATATGAAAATTCTTATCTCATTTATAATAAATTGAATTATTTTAATACTATTCTAAAATTGTTCTAAAAATCTTAAATCACCAGAATTAAACAAGCGAATATCATTAATTTTATATTTCAACATTGCCAATCTATTTAATCCAACTCCAAAAGCAAAACCTTGCCAATTCTTAGGGTTTAAACCAACATTTTTTAAAACATTTGGATGAACCATTCCTGCTCCCAACATTTCAATCCAACCAGTTCTTTTACAAACAGAACAACCCTTTCCTTGACAAAAAATACAAGAAATATCTGCCTCAAAACCAGGTTCTACAAAGGGAAAATAACTTGGTCGTAAACGAATTTTTAAATCTTTTTTAAAAAACTCTTTAAAAAATTCTAAAATTATCCCTTTGAAATTAGAAACTGAAATATCTTCTTCAATCATTAACCCTTCAAATTGCCAAAATTCAAACTCATGAGAAGCATCGGTTGCTTCATGACGATAAACTCTGCCGGGCGCAATAACTCTAAAAGGCGGTTGATGTCTTTCCATATAACGAATCTGAACTGGCGAGGTATGAGTCCGTAAAAGCAATTTTTCTCCTTTTTTATTTTTTTCTTTAAGCCAAAAAGTATCCCATGCGTCGCGAGCAGGATGATTTTTAGGAATGTTAAGAGCGTCAAAATTATACCATTCTGTTTCTACTTCTGGGCCATCTACTACTGAAAACCCCATTGAAAGAAAAATATCCTCAACCCTTCTTCTTACTAAAGTTAAAGGATGAAGATGGCCAATTATTGGCTTTTTAGCTGGAATTGTAATATCAAACCACTCTTTTTTTCCTTTTGGCTTAGAAATTTCAACTGAATTAGGCGCTTTTTCTTTAATTTTTTCTTCTATAAATTTCTTAATTCTGTTTGCCTCTTTGCCTACCTCAACTCTTTCTCTTTCATTTAATTCTTTTAATGATTTAAAAACTTGAGAAAGTAAACCTTTTTTGCTTAAATACTTTTTAAAAATTTCATCTAAATCTTTTAATTCACTTGCCTTTTTTATATCTTCTTCAAATTCTTTTTTAATTTGAATTAACCTAAACTTAATTTTTTCCATACATTTTTATTTATCTATAATTGCTAACTAATTTATAACGGTTTAATTGTTGTTATTCCTCCCTTTTAAAAAGAAAAGTACCTTTCCCTTTCCTAAGTATTTTCTCCTTTCTCCCTCTATTTTAAAGGAAAATTTCTTTCTTCTCTCTTTCCCTTCCGCTCTTTTTTTCCTTTTTTTCTTTTTTGCTCTCTCCTACCCTCCACTCTTTCTTTTCCTCTCTTCCCTTTTTTTACTTCCTTTTCCTCCCCCTCCTTTTACTTCCTCTCCTTCCCCTCTTTTTACTCTCTCCCCCCCTCCTCTCTACCTC
>CAZPFE010000008.1:0-18446 GCA_964585805.1 uncultured Candidatus Saccharibacteria bacterium
CTTAACAATAAAAATTAACAAGGAAACACAAAAGGCAAAAATAAAATTCTTTGAAAATATTTTAACACCTTAAAAGAATATGGATAAACGCTATAACCCTCAAAAAACAGAAAACAAAATCTATAAATTCTGGGAAAAAAACAATTTCTTTAAACCAGAAATAAAAAAAGGAAAAAAGGTTTTTTCTATCATTATGCCGCCACCGAATGCTAATGCCTCCCTTCACATTGGCCATGCGGTTTTTGTTACTTTGGAAGATATAATGACTCGCTATCATAGGATGAAAGGAGATTCTACTTTATGGGTTCCGGGCGCTGATCACGCTGGCTTTGAAACTCAAGTAGTTTTTGAAAAACACTTAGAAAAAGAAGGAAAAACTCGTTTTCAATTTCCGCCTAATATCCTTTATAAAAAAATGTTAACCTTTACCCAAAAAAATAAAAAAATAATGGAAAAACAATTAAAAAGTTTAGGCGCTTCTTGTGATTGGAGTAGAGAAAAATTTACCTTAGATCCAGAAATTATAAAAATTGTCTATAAAACCTTTGAAAAACTTTTTAAAGACGGCTTAGTTTATAAAGGAAAAAGAATTATTAACTGGTGCCCTCATCACCAAACCTCGCTTTCTGATTTAGAAGTTATTTATCAAAAACAAACTACAAAATTAGTTTACATTAAATATCCTTTAGAAAAAGAAAAAGGTTTTATTGTTGTAGCAACTACCAGACCAGAAACAATGCTTGGCGACAGTGCAGTAGCAGTCAATCCTGAAGACAAAAGATACAAACATTTATTAAAAAAGAAAGTAAAAATAAAATTACCATTAACAAACAGAATTATTCCTTTAGTTGCTGACGAAGCAGTAGATCCAAAATTTGGAACAGGAGCGGTTAAAGTCACTCCTGCCCATGATCCAATAGATTTTGATATCGCACAACGTCATAATTTAGATATCATTGAAGTTATAAACAAAGAAGGAAAAATAAGAACAAATGACAAATATAACAATTTAACGGTCTTTCAAGCCCGGACAGAAATAGTTAAAGATTTAAGAGAAATGGAGTTAATTGAAAAGGAAGAAGATTATTCTCATTTACTACCGGTCTGTTATAAATGTAAAAAGCCAATTGAACATTTAATCTCTGATCAATGGTTTATAAAAATCAAACCATTAGCCGAAAAGGCGATTAAGGCAGTTGAAAAAGGAAAAATAAAATTTGTTTCTAAACATTATGAAAAGATATTTTTTAATTGGATGAAAAATATAAGGGACTGGAATATTTCCCGTCAAATAGTTTGGGGAATTAAAATTCCTGTTTGGTATTGTCAAGAAAAGAAAAATAAAAAATGTCGCTTAAAGAACGGGGTTATTGTTTCTTCAGAAAAAGAACCAACAAAATGCCCTTATTGCGGAAGCAAAAAATTAAAACAAGAAACAGATACTTTTGATACTTGGTTTTCTTCTGGCCAATGGCCATTTGCTGTTTTACTCTCTCAAAAGAAAAAAATTAAAGATAAAAATAAAATTAAAAATCCAAGAATAAAAAACATTTTTGGTTTCTCTTCTCAGGATTTTGAAAAATTTTATCCCACTTCAGTAATGGAAACTGGTTGGGATATTCTTTTCTTTTGGGTGGCGAGAATGATAATGCTTGGTCTTTACACTACTGGCAAACCACCTTTCAAATATGTTTATCTTCATGGTTTAGTAAGAGATAAAGATAGACAAAAAATGTCTAAATCAAAAGGCAATGTTATAAATCCTTTGATGGTCGTAGATAAATACGGAGCAGATGCCTTAAGAATGGCTTTAGTATTTGGTTCCAGTAATCAAAAAGATATTGTAATGTCAGAAGAAAAAATTATCAGTCAACAAAGATTTATTACCAAACTTTGGAATGCTTCCCGTTTTGTCTTGACTAATTTAGGAAAAGATTTTGAGCCAAAAAAAATAAACCAGAAAAATTTACTTTTAACAAAAGAAGATAAATGGATACTTGTAGAAATGAAAAAAACAATTAAAAAAGTAAGTGAAAATATTGAAAAATTTAATTTTCATATTGCTGCCGAAGAAATATACCACTTCTTTTGGCACAAATTCTGCGATAAAACAATTGAAGATACAAAAAAAAGAATTTATAATCAAGAAACAAAAAAGGAAGAAAAAGAAACAGCGAAATGGGTCCTTTATAATGTCTTATTGAATTCTCTAAAACTTCTTCACCCTTTTATTCCTTTTGTTACTGAAGAAATTTATCAACAACTTCCTGGAAAAAAGAAAAAAGGATTGATAATTGAAGATTGGCCAAAAATTTTACAAAAAAATAACAAAGTTTGAGTTTTATAAATATAATGATATAATTAAAATAATGGCAAAGAAAAAAGAAACAAAAGAAACATCTCAAAAAAAGAGGCATTTAGAAGAAGCAATTGAAGAGATCAGGCAACGTTTTGGAGAAGGAGCGATTATGAAATTAGAAGATATAGGACAAGTTGATGTTGATGTTATACCAACTGGTTCTATTTCTTTAGATAAAGCTTTAGGAGTAGGCGGCATTCCCCGAGGAAGAGTAGTGGAAATTTATGGTCCAGAATCAACCGGCAAAACAACCCTTGCTCTTCACATTTGCGCTGAAGCCCAAAAACAAGGAGGGGTAGCTGCTTTTGTTGATGTTGAACATGCTTTAGATCCTGACTATGCTAAAAAAATAGGGGTAAATGTAGACAATCTTTTAATTTCTCAACCAGACTCTGGAGAACAAGCACTACAAATTGTTGAAACATTAGTCCGTTCAGGCGAAGTAGATGTTATCATTGTTGATTCAGTGGCTGCTTTAGCGCCAAAAGCAGAAATAGCTGGAGAAATAGGAGATTTTCAAATAGGTCTTCAAGCAAGATTAATGTCTTCTGCTTTAAGAAAATTATCTGCTGCTATTGCTAAAACAAAAACAATTGTAATTTTTTTAAATCAAACAAGAATGAAAGTTGGCGTTGTTTTTGGTAACCCAGAAGTTACTTCTGGAGGTTTGGCTTTAAAATTTTATGCCTCGGTTAGAATTCAACTTAATAGGGTAGCTCAAATAAAAAAAGGAGACGAAATTATCGGCAGCAGAATTAAAGCAAAAATAGTTAAAAATAAAGTAGCTGCTCCTTTCAAAGTAGCAGAATTTGATGTCTACTATAATGAAGGAATATCTTATATAGCAGATGTTCTAAATATTGGACTAAAAAACGGAATTATTAAAAAATCTGGCAGCTGGTTCCAATACGAAAATAAAAAGCTGGGTCAAGGTATGGAAGGAGCAAAAAAAGCATTAAAAGAAAATCCAAAACTTCTAAAAGAAATTGAGACAAAAATTAAAGAAAAAGAAACAGAAAAATAAAATTTCTCTTTTCTTATTTTACTTACCTTTTATGTTTCTAACTCTATTTTGTTGTGTGAGGAAGTAAACCAAAATGACGAGCACGTTTAATAGCTCTTGCCAATTGCCTTTGATGTTTAGCGCAGAGTCCAGTCTTTTTCCTTGGTTTAATTTTAGCTAAACCAGAAATAAATTTTTTAAGAGTTTCTGTATTTTTAAAATCAATTTCTTTAATATTTTTTTGACAGAAATAACACTCCATACAATTTATGTTTACTTTATATTTCTTATTTTTTTAAAAAGGAATATCTTTTATATCTATTTCCTCTTCATTATCTAAACTATCTGAAAGTTTAGATTCCATCTCTTCAGCTGATATACTTTCCTCTGAAGAACTTTCCTCTTCTATTATTGGTATTTCTTCTGTTTTTTCCTGATGATTATCAAAACTAGGCTGAGGACTGACATTTTTCGGTCCTAACTGAATATTCTCAGCAACTATCTCAGTCCAATATCTTTTATTTCCTGAAGAATCTTGCCATGATCTAGTTTGTAATCTGCCTTCTACTAAAACCAAACTTCCTTTGGTTAAATATTGAGAAGCAATCTCTGCTAATCTTCCCCATAAAACAATATTATGAAATTCGGTTTTTTCTTCTTTTTGATTTGTCTCTTTGTTTGTCCAAATTCGATTGGTGGCTAAACTAAAATTGCAAACTACTTGCCCCGAAGGAGTACTTCTCATTTCTGGTTCTTTGGTCAAACGACCAATAAGAAATACTTTATTCAAATTCATATCAATATTTTTTATATTTTAATTATTGTTCTTCAGCTAATATTTCCTCAAGTTTCTTATCAATATCTTCTATTCTTGTCTTCTCTTTTTTTATAATCTTCTCTTCTTTAGAAACAGATTCTATTTCTTTTTCTACTTTTTCTATTTCCTGATTTATTGTCTCTTCTGTTTTCTTTAAATGTTTCTTTGTTAAAATCAAATAACGAAGAATTCTCTTTTCTCCTTTAATTCTTTTGATTAAATTTTCTATTTTTTCCGGAGAAAAATAAAACATTGCAACAACTAAATAAGCTTCATCCTCCCCTTTAGCAAAAAAAGTTGAAACTTTCTTTTTCGGTAAAATTGTCTTCATTACTTCCCCTCCTTCTTCTTTAATCAATTTCACAATATTCTCTAAAATCTGTTTAACTTCTTCGTTAGAGTCAACTTTAGTTAAGCAATTTAATTCATAACATCTCATAGGCAATTTAATTTCTATTATATTTAATTTTAAAATCATTGTGGTATCATAATAATAATATATATCAAATTAAAAAGCAAGTATTATGATTGATTATTCTATCTTCAAATCATATGATATTAGAGGAATTTATCCAAAGAATATAAATAAAAAAACTGCCTATCTCATTGGTAAATCGCTTATCCGTTATACTAAAAAACAAAAGATAGTTATTGGTAGAGATATGCGTATCTCTTCCCCTATCTTATTTAAAGGATTAACAGAAGGTATTACTTCTGAGGGAGCAAAAGTTTACGACCTTGGTAAAATAGCAACTGAGTGTCTTTACTTTGCAGTAGGAAATTATAATTACGAATTAGGGGTTATGATTACTGCAAGTCATAACCCGAAAGAGTATAATGGCTTAAAGATAATCCAAAAAAACAATAATAATCTATTAGAAACTATACCTGGAAAAAACTTAATAAAAATAACAAAAGAAACAGAAAAATTAGAAAAAGACAAAAAAATTCCTCTAAAACAAAAAAAGGGAATCAAAAAAATAAATATCTGGCAGGATTATTTAAACTATATTCTCTCTTTTGTTTCTTTAAAGGATATAAGCCACTTTAAAATAGTTATTGATGCAAGTAATGGAATGGCAGGCAAGGCAATTCCTATGTTAACTAAAAAACTGCCTTTTCTTACCATTATCCCTTTAAATTTTAAATTAGATGGAAACTTTCCTGCTCACTCTCCTAATCCTTTATCACCTGAGGCACCTAAAGAAGCAGGAGAAATTATAAAAAAAGAAAAAGCTGATTTTGGTTTCATATTTGATGGAGACGCAGATAGAATATTTTTAATAGACGAAAAAGGAAAATTAGTCAGGGGAGATATCACTCTTTTACTATTAGCCAAACACTTTTTAGAAAAAGAACCAGGCAAAGGAATTATTTATAATTTAATTTGTTCTAAAGCAGTTCCTGAATTTATTAAAAAATGGGGAGGAAGACCTATTAGATCAAAAGTTGGTTTTGTAAACATCAGCGAATTAATGATTAAAAAAGATGCTATTATGGGTGGAGAATTAGCAGGACATTTTAGCTTTAAAGATTATTTTTGTCATGACTCAGCATTTATTACTTTTCTTATTTTATTAGAAATTATCTCCAAAAACAAAAAACCTGTATCAAAGTTAACAAAAGAACTTTCTCCTTACTTTAAATTACCAGAAATTAATTTTAGAGTTAGCAATAAAGAATTGATTTTAAAGGAAATAAAAAAGAAATTTTCTGACGCTAAACAGGACTATTTAGACGGAATTACAGTAGAATATTCAAATTGGTGGTTTAATATCCGCCCTTCCCAAACCGAACCTCTTTTACGCCTAACAATTGAAGCAAACAATAAAAATTTATTAAAAGAAAAAAAGAAAATGTTAGTAAATCTCATTAAAGAAATAGAAAAAATACATAGATAAAATAAACTAAATTATTGGAAGTCCCATTTTTTGATAAACCTCTTTCATTGTTGATTTAGCAATTGCCTCTGCTTTTTTCTTTCCTTTCTTAAGAATTTCTTGAAGAAAAATTTCTCTCTTCAAAAATTCCCTCTTCTTACGCCGAAACGGCTCTAAAGATTCAATTAATAATTTTACCAATGATTTTTTTAAAAAAGAATAATTTTTATTTTCAAAAATTTTCTCGGTTTCTTTGATTGATTTATCACTAAATAAACTATAAATTGTTAATAAATTTGAAATACCTGGTTTTCTTAAAGGATTATATTTTATTTCTTTTCCGCTATCCGTAACAGCAGACATTATTTTCTTTGTTATTTCCTTTGGGTCATCAAGAAGATAAAGACAACCCTCTGGCATTGATTTTGACATCTTTTTTTTTGGATTATTTAAAGCCATAATCTTGGCTCCTTCTTTTTTCATTTTCACTTCTGGCTCAGGAAACACTTTTCCAAATCGTTTATTAAATTTCCTGGCTATTGTTCTGGTTAATTCTACATGTTGTTTTTGATCAGCGCCAACCGGAACTAAATCTGCTTTATAAAGAAGAATATCAGCAGCCATTAAAATAGGATAATTAAGAATTCCTGCCCCCACCTTTCCTTTAAATTGTTTTGATTTTTCCTTATACTGAGTCATTCTGTGAAGATCTCCACTCGGCGTAACTGTTCCTAAAATCCAAGCCAACTCAGTGTGCTCCTTGACAGAGGACTGAATAAATAAAATTGATTTTTCTGGATCAATTCCAGCTGCGAGATAACAAACAACTGTCTCAAAAATATTCTTATAAAGATCCTGAGGATTGTAAGGAATTGTAATAGCATGCAAATCTACAACAGAAAAAATGCATTCATTTTTTTCTTGAAGTTCAACAAATTGTTTTAAAGCTCCTAAATAGTTGCCAATATGAATTTTACCTGTTGGTTGGATGCCGCTAAAAATACGCATATTTTTCTTAATTTATATTTATATAAAATTCTTTAAACTTCAATTATCACTGGAAGGATAATTGGTCTCCTTTCTGTCTTAGAAAAAAGAAATTGACCAATCTTATTTCTAATCTCATTTTTAACATAGTCCCAGTTTACTGATTTTTTATTACCAGCAAATTTATTTATAATAGAAATTGTCTTTCTTCTTGTTTCTGCTAAAAGATCTTTTGATTCACGAAGATAAACAAATCCTCTTGAAATTATATCAGGCGATCCTTTAACTCTTCCGGTTTGACTATCAACAATAGCAATGATAACAAACATCCCGTCTTTAGCAAGAATTTTTCTGTCTCTCAAAACTATTTCTCCTACATCACCAACTCCTAATCCATCAACAAAAACCGGATTAGCAGGCACTTTTTCTTTTAACACTCTTCCTCCTTTTTTATCAAATTGAATAACAGATCCATTATCAGGAACAAATATTTTTTCTTTAGGAATACCTATACTATAAGCAATCTTTGCCGCTTCTTTTAATAAAAAATGATTAGCATAAACAGGAATAAAATAATCTGGTTTTATTTGTTTAATAATTTCCTGAATGTCCTTCCTATTGCCGTGCCCAGAAACATGAACAGCCATTATTTCATTATGATAAACATTATCGCAAAGGCGATAAATATTATCTTTCAAGCGCTGAATCACTCTTTCGTTACCAGGAATAATTGAAGAAGAAAAAATAACAGTATCTGTCTTTTTAAGAGTTATATATTTATGACTGCCGCTCACTATTCTTGACAAAACAGACATTTCCTCACCTTGAGAACCAGTACAAATAATAATAACTTTTTCATCAGGATATTCATCAATATCTCTTATAGGAATAATAACCTTTTTGTCTATTTTTATATAACCAAGTTTTCTGGCTATATCTACATTTGTTTTAATAGAAAATCCATCAAGGGCAACTTTTTTCCCTATTTTAGAAGCATATTCCAGAACTTGTTTAATGCGTTGAAGCTGGGAAGAAAAAGTAGCAATAATAGTTCTTCCTGGAGCGTTATCAATTAAATAGTAAAGATTATTAAGCATTTCCTCTTCAGTTACTGATTCTTTATAATTGGTTGCCCCTAAACTTTCTAACATCAAAACAGTAGGACGTTTTAATCTTGAAAGACGAGTATAACTCAACTTTTTCCTCCCTACAGGACTCTGTTCAATCGTCCAATCTCCCGGATGAATAACAGTAACTAAAGGTGTTTTTAAAATAGTGCCAATAGCATCCATTATACTGTGGTCAACTTGAAAAAAAGAAACTTCAAATTTTCCAAGTTTAATTTTATCCCTAATACTATTAACATAAATAGTTTTTAGATATTTAGAACTACCTTTGCTAACATCTTCATAACGATGCCTAACCATTTCTATTGTTAAAGGCCTACCAATAATAGGCGGATTACCTAACTTTTTAAGAAGAATATGGGCTGCTCCAATATGATCTAAATGTCCATGAGAAAAGATTACTCCTTGGATATCTTTTTCTTTTCCCTTGAGGTATTCAATATTCGGAATAACATAATCAACTCCTGGCATATCTTCTTCTGGAAATTGAAGCCCCATATCTAAAATTAAAATATCCCTTCCTTTTGGAGAAATATATTCAAAAACAGTCATATTCCGACCAACTTCTTCACATCCTCCAAGAGGAATAATGCGCAAATATTCAGGTTTCTTGTTCATAAAAAGTTTAATTAATTAATAATAAAAATGAAAAAGAACATCTAAAAAACAGACAAAAAAAATATAAGTGCGGACGGAGAGACTTGAACTCTCACGGGCTTTACGCCCCTTGGTTCCTGAAACCAAGGCGTCTACCAATTCCGCCACGTCCGCATTTTGTTTAGCCGTTTAAAAAATTTAGATCAGCAGGCAAGGTTTTTCTTGGTCTTTGAGAATATAATTCAGGCACTACTTTGTAATTCTTATTTTTTACCCAGCCATCCTGAGTAAAAAAATAACAAGCACCCCTTGCTTCTTCAATTGGTAAATAGTCGCTTTTACAATCTTTTGATACCCAATTTGCCATTATTAATTCATCTCTCTCCGAAGGATTAATAGTAATATGGCCATATTGAGGAGGAATAACTGCTATCTCATTCTTTTTTGCTTCTATATAATAAACATCAGAAATTGTAAGATTATCTTCTCCTCTCTTTTGTAATAAATAAATTGCCTTTCCTTTTAGAACAATATATATCTCGCCAAAATTGCCCATATGATAATGTCCTTTTGTTTTAACAAACTCTTTCCCCAATTTTTTCGCTGGAATTATGGTAATATCGTACCTTAAATTATCATCTTCCTTAATACCTCTATACATATAATAAAGTTCAATATCAGGAGAAGCGTTTTCAAACCATTCCTGATCATAAACTACTTTTTTCATCTCTTTCAAATACCGAATATCCGGCTTTTTATCTTTAAGATTAAAATTTTTAATTATTTCCATACGCGTTTTGTCTTAATATACCAATTTTCAATTCCTGTAAACCTCCTTGCTGGCTCAGTAATCTTTTTTACTTGAACCCCTTTTACTTTCTTTGTTATTAAATAAATATAATTCGGACTATAAAGAAATATCGCTGGAGCATCCTCTATCAATATATCTTGAAATTTCTCTAATTTCTCTTGACGAAGAAAAGGATCGTAGGTTTCCCTAATTTCTTCTAATAACTTATCTGCTTTTTTATTACTATATACAGAAAGATTTAAACCAGGATCTATTTTCTGAGAAGAATGCCAGAAAGGTAATGGATCGGGAATAGACCCTAAAACTTCTCCTAATAATAAAATTTGATAATTTCGCGGTTTTATAAAATCCTGCTCTAACTCTGATAAAGGATATTTCTCAATTTCTAAAGAAACACCAATTTTACTCCATTGCTCTTTTAATAACTCGGCTACTTTAATTAATTGAGGTTGATCAACAGAAACCAACTTAAACTTCAAAATATAAGATTCTTTTTTAACCGGAAAACAAATCTCATTTAATTTTTTAATAGTCGTTTTACTAACAATACCTGTTCCTTCACTAAAACCCCACGGTTTTAAAATTTCTGAAGCGTATTTTTCTTGAAACTTGATAACCGCCTCTTTTGTTTTTTCACCAAAATAGCCGCTTATTTCTTTTTCAGGATAAATATCAGGAAATTGAGATAGACATTTTTGAAGCTCCTTCACTTCTTCTCCTCGCGCTCCTTTTTCTAATTTATTCTTAAACACAAATGAAGGTTCTTTCTCCACATCTTTTTCCATAATTCCTTCAGAATTCTTTTTAAACCCTGCTTTTTCTAAAATATCTATTGCTTTTTGAATATCAAAATTATAAATTTTACTTGGCTCTTTAAAACCATAAATTTTTGACAAAATTGGAGAATGACAAACTTGCTTTTCCACTTCTGGCGAATTAGAATCCAACCCTAACACTTTTTCTACAATTTCTTTTTTGTCAGTAGCATAATTTAAAGCTAAACGAACTTCTTTTTGGTTTAAAGTTTTATCCCTTTCTTGATTGAAAAAAACAGCAAAATAACGAGGAAAAGAGAAAAGATACTCTTGAAAATAATTATCTCTTTTCATCTGATTAAAAGAATCTAAAGAAATTCCATCTATTTGATGCCTTTCAGCCGCCTTGATTAAGTTTTGATTGTTTTCAAAAAAAATAAACTTTATTTTAGAGATATAAGGTTTCTTACCAAAATAGAAATCGTTTGGCTTTAAAGTGATAAATTTTATATAACCTGAATCATCTTTTTCTATTTTTTCAATTTCATAAGGACCAGAACCAATAGGGTGAAGATTGCGAGTTATCTCTAAAGGAATGTTTTTTGGCAGAACATCCTTCCAAATATGTTTAGGAATAATCTTTAAGGTACAATTCTCTAAAAAAGCGCTATAAGGTTTTTGGAGAGAAAATTTTACCGTATAATCATCAATTTTTTCAACTTTAACCCCTACCCAATTTGCCCGCAAAGGACTTTTTGTTTCAGGGTTTTGAATTGTTTTAATTGTGAAAATCACATCATCTACTGTTAATGGTTGCTTATCTTGCCAAAAAAGATTTTTTTTAAGATAAAATGTATAATTTTTTTTATCTGGGCTTATCTCATACCTTTCAGCAAGCTCAGGAATAACTTTCATATTCTCATCATATCCCATTAATCCAGAAAAAATTAACTGGGATAAACTTCTATCTGCCTCAGAGTTGGCGTAAATTGGATTTATAAATCTTGGCTGACCAACAATTCCCTCTTTATACTCTCCACCTGAAGTAGGAATAATTTTAGTATGAGAAAGGTAAAAATTATTTAAAATAAGAAAAAGTGAAACTAAAAAAATAAAAACACACAAAAAGAAGAAAACTTTTTCTTTTTTGGAAAGAACGCGAAAAAAATGTTGCCACTGCTTTAAAGTGGGAAATTTTCTTTTAGTTCTAACTGGCAATTGACTAATACTAAATTGAGTGCGACTCTTCATTTAAATTTATTGAAAAATAAAACTTATAAAAATTGAAGCTTAATAAACCAAAAGATTTACTAACGCTAAAGCAACAAAAATAATAGCAAAAATTATTGAAGCCCAATATAATTTTTTTTCTAAACCTCGACGAGTAGTATAAAATTCTTCTCCTCCTCCAAAAGCAGAACCAAGAGCGGTTCCTCTTTGTTGAAGAAGAATTAGAATAATAAGAATTATAGAAGTAATAATCTGAGTAATTTCTAATATATGTTTCATAAAATTCTTTAATTAAAAATTAAACATTAAAAATAAAAGATAAAGATTTAATTATAAACGCAAGCCAAAATAAAGGTATAATTCCTTCTATTTTAATGGGCGAAAATACTCCTACTACTAACCAAATTAATCCCATATCAATAACTAAACTGAAAAAATTAAAGGTAATTATTCTTATCGGCAGAAAAATAAATCTAATTAAAGGTTTAACCAAAAAATTTACAATTCCTAAAAATAAACCAGTAATCAAAACTACTTTAAACGATCCATCATAACTTATTCCAGAAATAAATTTTATTGTTGAAGATTGACTTAATTTAAGAGACAAAAAAATTCCTCCTATTCCTATTATAATATCAAATATCAATTTCCGAAACATTTATAAAATATTAGCATATTTCACATTTAGGTCAACTTTTTAAACAACGAAAAAACGCTTTTTTAAAAAAGCGTTTTTTCGTTTAATAAATATTTACTTTGAAAACTGCTTTTTAAAATTCTCTATTTTTTCTTTTTGTTCTGGAGTTAAGTCCGATCCTGAAACCGGCAATTTTTTCTTTATATTATTCATCTTCTCTTCTACGCTTCCTTTTATTTTTTCTTTCTGTTCAGAAGTTAAACCTTCTATAACTATTTTTTCTATCTCATTAAGAGCGCTAATTAAAGCCGTTTTTTGAGCAGAACTTAAACCTGACTGAACTAAATTCTTAGCCTCTTCTATTTTATTTATTGCTTTTTGCTTTTTTTCATCTGACATTCCTGAAGAAGAAATAACAACTTCTACTTGATCTAATGCTTTTATTACCTCATCCTTCTGTTCTGGACTTAAACCTTTTTTTACAAGCACCTCTATTTGATTAAGTAAGGCAACTGTTTGATTGCGCAATTCATCAGCTTCTTCAGGAGTAATCCCATCTGCCAATATACTCTTTAAATTATTAATACTTTCCTCAATTTTTGCTTTTTGTTCAGGAGAAATCTTTTGAGATATCTTATTCTGAACTTCCTTTGCTTTTTCTTCAATTTGAGCTTTTGTTGCCGGATCTTTGATCTTTTCTATTGCTTTTTGAATGCTTTCTTGACTTTTAACAAGTGTTTGTTGAATATTTTGTTTAACATCATCAGGAACTTTCTCAAGAATCTCAGATAGGACTTCCTGCGACTTTAAAGCAGTTTGAGATAATTTTTGAGATATTTGATCAATATCTATACCCTGTGCTTTCAATTTTTCTATTTGTTCATCTACTTTTGTTATATATTGATTATAAATATCTGTCGCTTTGTTAATATATTCTGTTTTTTGTTCATCTGTAAGTTTTTCTGCTTCCGCAATTTTTTCCTCGGCAAATTGAAGCATTTTTTCTGCTCTTTCTTCTGGATCAAAAGTAAAGAAAAGGGATATTTTTTCTTGCCAGGTATCTAAAAAATAGAAAGGACTATCTGGAGTTAAACCCGCTTCTGTAGAAGAATCTTCTGCTTTAACGGAACAATTTGTTAACAATAAAATCAAAGATAAAAGAATAATAAGTAGTTTTTTATTTCTCATTTTTATTTCCATATTTTTTTAATTTACTTTTGAAACTTAACAACCTTTTTAATATTTTACCTAAAATCCATCTTTATTTTCCTAACAACGCTTTCATTTGTTCTGCCAACCGACTAATAATATCTGACATAGAAGCCAATAAATCTTTCACACTTACTATTTCGTTTGATTTCTGCATCATAATATGGGCTGGTCCAATAGAAAATGAAGAACTATAATCCTCTACCAATGAAACAGTTCCTGTAACAGTAGAAATACCAGTAATCCTAATTTTAAACTTTCCTTGTAATTGCGGTGTTGTCCATTTATAAGAGTGATTGCTGGCTGGAATATGAATTGCTATCGGTCTAACTAAATTACCATCTTCTCCATAAAGCAATATCGAAACCTCATTCACTCCTCGCGAATCCCAAGTAATATCAATTGATGTTCCTGAAACAAAATATTCGTCGCCCTCAGGATAAGTAACTTTAATATAAGGAAGCACAGATTCACAAACAGGGAAAACAGTTGTGGTGCCTGCTAAATAACTACTTAAATAAGCAACATCTTTACCATCTATCTTTCCATCTCCATTAAGGTCAGATACACTTGAATCGCAACTTGTTGTTCCAGCAACGCAATTTGTTAATAAGGTGAGATCCTCACCTGTAACATATCCGTCTCCATTTAAATCTCCATAAGATCCGCAAGGAGATTTAGCCACAATACTGAAATAATTATCACTTTCATCTCCTTGAACACCGTCTCCGGTTACTGAAACTTTGTATTGAGTTCCTACAGGAACATTAACAGGCACTTTCCAGGATATAACATTTAAACCGGGGTGAAGTGTAATAGAAACAATTGAATATGATTTTTTGATTGTTTCATTAACAAGATTAACATTTACAGTAATTGTATCTGTTGAAGATAAAGAAACTCCTTCCCATTTAATACGAATATCAGTTAAACTATTTCTTACAATCTTTTCTCCTCCGTTTGGATAAAACACAGTTAAATAAGAACTACCACAAACCGGAAAAGTACTACCCGTTCCTGCTAAATAACTACTTAAATAACTAACATCTTTACCATCTATCTTTCCATCTCCATTAAGGTCAGATACACTTGAATCGCAACTTGTTGTTCCAGCAACGCAATTTGTTAATAAGGTGAGATCCTCACCTGTAACATATCCGTCTCCATTTAAATCTCCATAAGATCCGCAAGGAGATTTAGCCACAATACTGAAATAATTATCACTTTCATCTCCTTGAACACCGTCTCCGGTTACTGAAACTTTGTATTGAGTTCCTACAGGAACATTAACAGGCACTTTCCAGGATATAACATTTAAACCGGGAGTAAGAATCTTTGAAGAAACAACGGAATATAATTGTTTGGTTTGGTTATTGTATAAATTTACATTTACTGTGGCTGAGTTTGCGTCTGCTAAATTTAATTTAATAGAGCATTTGTCTCCCCTTAATAAACTTTCTCCTCCATTAGGAGAAACAACTGTTACCACTGGTACCTGACCGCATACAGGAAAAGTAACTAACAACCCTGCTAAATAACTACTTAAATAACTAACATCTTTACCATCTATCTTTCCATCTCCATTAAGGTCAGATACACTTGAATCGCAACTTGTTGTTCCAGCAACGCAATTTGTTAATAAGGTGAGATCCTCACCTGTAACATATCCGTCTCCATTTAAATCTCCATAAGATCCGCAAGGAGATTTAGCCACAATACTGAAATAATTATCGCTTTCATCTCCTTGAACACCGTCTCCGGTTACTGAAATAATATATCTCTCTCCAACTGCTATATTAGAAGCAATTTTCCATTCATACTGATTATCTCCAGAAGAAATTTCATAATCTGCCACTAAAGGATATGTTCTACCTGTCGTTTTGTTTACTAAAGTTATATCTATATTAGCTTTATCGCTGCCACTCAAATTTATTGTAATCAAAGTTGACTCTCCCCTCACTAATTCTTCTCCTCCATTAGGAGAAACAATTGTAAGTGTGGCTGTAGTAGTTGTAGTTGTTGTTGAGTCTTGGGTAGTATCTCCTGTTGTTGTCGTACTCCCTGTTGTTGTCTGAGAACCTGTCTGAGTTAATTGTTGCACTTGTTTAGTCAAACTTTCAATTTGTTTTTGAATTTGACTAAGCAAATTTTGGAGATCGTTAATACTAACTGCTTTAGTATCAACAACTCCTACAGTGAGCCCAAAAACTAAACTAAAAATAAGAATCAATGAAATCCCAAAAATTCTATATTTCTTATACCGCATATCCTTTTTCTTGTTGCCCATTTTTCATTAAAAAATGAACAACAAGACAAATAAACTTATAATTTAATTTTTGACCTTTTTATAATTTAATTCTCTATAATTAAATTTTAAAAATACACAATAATAATGTCAAGAGTTTTACACCTTTTTCCATCCATCATCTACATCCTCTCCAGAAAAAGATTCATTCTCCTTTTGGGTATGATCTGGTAAAGATAAATCTCCGTACACCTCCCACCTTTTTGAACCTTCTGCAGGTCCAATAACCCCTCTTTCCTCTAACATATCAATTAACCTTGCTGCTCGAGCATACCCAATTCGCAATTTTCTCTGAAGAAATGAAACTGAAGCGTGTTGAGATTCAATCACCATTCGTTTCGCTTCCTCATATAATGGTTCTTCTTCGCCCCCTATTCCCATTCTTTCTAATTCTTCGCTTCTTTCAAGTATTTCTTTTAAACCTTCATCTTTTTTCGCTTCTATTCCTATTTCTTCACTTTTTGAAATAACATAATGAACAACTCTTTTTACTTCTTTATCAGAAACATAAGGGGCCTGTATTCTTTTTGGTTTTGGACTTTGAGTAGAAACAAAAAGCATATCTCCGGCTCCTAACAATTTCTCTGCTCCTGCTACATCAATAATCGTTCTTGAATCAAATTGAGAAGCAACTTGAAAAGCCACCCTTGAAGTGATATTTGCTTTAATTAAACCAGTAATCACTTCTACTGATGGACGCTGAGTTGCTAAAACCAAATGAATACCTACAGCGCGTGACATCTGAGCTAATCTTACTATATAAGATTCTATTTCCTTTCCTTTTGCTGCCATTAAATCAGCCAATTCATCAATAATAAGAACTATAAAAGGAAGTAACGGTTCTTTGCGTCTGCGAGCGTTCTGATTAAAAGAACCAATATCTCTTGCTTTAACACTGGCTAAAATATCAAATCTTCTTTCCATCTCTCCTACTAACCATTTTAAAGCATTTACTGTTGCCGAAGCATTATAAATAACTGGACAAAGTAAATGAGGCAAATTTTCATAAATTGTAAATTCTACTCTTTTTGGATCAACTAAAATAAAACGCAAATTTTCTGGACTAGCGCTTTTTGTAGAAGTAGTTGGTTGATAAAGAAGAGATAAAATTAATGAATTTAGAAAAATTGTTTTACCTGCTCCTGTGCTTCCAGCAACCAATAAATGAGGCATTTTTGTCAAATCAGCATAAGCAGGCGTTCCAGAAACATCTTTACCTAAAGCAAGTAAAAGATTAGCCGTTGATTTTTGAAAAAGAGGATTCTCAATAAGATCTCGCAAATAAACATTAGCTCTTGTTTTATTAGGTATTTCAATACCTACCAATGATCTTCCTGGAATAGGAGCCTCAATTCTAATAGGATGGCTGGCTAAGGCAAGAGAAAGATTATTGGCTAAGTTTGTAATTTTGGAAAGTTTTACTCCTTCAGCCGGTTTAAGAGTATACTGAGTAACAGTTGGTCCAATATTAACTTCTGACATTGTCACTTCTATTCCAAAATCATGAAGTGTCTTTTTAATAATTGCTGAATTCGCTCTTGTATCTCCACTCGTCGGAGAACCCTTTGCTATCTCTAATAAATCAACCGGTGGTGGTTGATAAAAAGAACCTCCTATCTCTTTTGTACCTTTCTTCTCTTCCTTGCTAACAGAAACGCTTTCATCTATTTCTTTTTCTCTATACTCTTCCTTTTTATTCTCTAAAGAAGATATTTTCTTTATTTTAAATTTTGGTTTAAAAATTCTTTTAATAATAGATGGTTTTCTTTCTATTTCTGGTAGAAATTCCTCCTTTTTATCTTCTTTATTATTAACTCCCTCTTTCTTTCTGGTAAAAATCAAAAAATGACGCAAAATTAAAATACTAATAAATATCAAAGCTAAAAAAACAATCCTACTTGCCAATACTCCTAAATATTTTAATAAAAACCAAGAAAGAAAATACCCAATCCACCCTCCTTCTTTTTTCTCTGGATTAAAAGTGCCTAACATTCCGCTAAAACTTAAAATAAAAATCAAAATACCTAAAAAAATAGGTAAAAAAACGCTCTTTCCTTCTTCAAAAATTTCTCTCCCTCTTTTTAAATTTAAAAAAGCCAATCCAGCCAAAAATAAAATTAAAGGAATAACAAAAATCGAATTTCCTATCAAAAAACGACCCCCTTTAATAAAATAATCTCCTGCTTCTCCTGCTTTATGAAAAAAACTTAAACTTGTTAAAACTGCCATCAAAATTATCAAAACTCCTATAATAATTTGCTGAATTTCTAGAGGTAAAGATAATCCACTTTTTTCCTCTTTTTTTGTATTAATCTTATTTTTACCTTTTCTTTTACCCATATATAACTAAATTTTTTAACTTAAACTTATTATAAAAAATAACTCAAAAACACTCAAGAAAATAAATAATAGATATTCAAGTACAACCAATAATAAAATTAGGTTAATAATTAACCTAACTTTATTAATTAAAGTGTACTATCCAATCAATTTGATAGTGAAATAAAAAATAGTTTTCTAACATCATTTAGGTAGTAAATCCCCCCTCCTTTCTTTCTCTCCTCCCCCTCCTTTTACTTCCTTTTCTTCCTTCTTTTGCTTTCTTTTACTTCCTTTTACTTCCTTTTCTTCCTTCTTTTGCTTTCTTTTCCTCCCCCTTCTCTCTTTTTATATTTCCTCCCCCTCCTCTGGAGGGGGAGGATTAAGGTGGGGGAGGTTTTATTCCCCAT
>CAZPFE010000009.1:0-4296 GCA_964585805.1 uncultured Candidatus Saccharibacteria bacterium
CTCCCCCTCCTATTTCCTCCCCCTCCCTCTGGGAGGGGGAGGATTTTTTCTCCCTTCTCCTCCCCCTCCTTTGGAGGGGAGGAGAAGGGAGGGGGAGATTTTATTTGAATTTCAAATTATATAATATCACTTTCCCACTTCTTAACAAATTTAAATAATCAAAACTTTAATCATTCTTTTTTAAATTTTGTGGATCTCCCAAGGAAAGATAAATCCTTTTTCTTTTTTCTCGCCTTTCAAACCTATACAATAATACTTTTTTAATTCGTATTTCTTTAAAAAATAATTAATTGTTCTCTTTGAAAATGAAGCAAAATTAGTCTTTACTTCAATAGGAATAATTTTATTTTTCTTTTTAAGAATAAAATCTATTTCTTTTTTATCTTTCGTCCGCCAAAAATTTATTGAATTTTTTCCAAAATATTTTACAAGTTCAGAAAAAACTGCATCTTCAAAAATTTCTCCTAAAATCTGAGGGGAGATTACTTTCAACCATAATAAATGAGCCAACCCACTATCGTAGAAATAAATTTTAGGTGTCTTAAAAAGTTCTGACCTCAGGTTTTTAAAAAATGGTCTCAGAAGTTTGATTATATAAGTTTGTTCTAAAATAAAAAGATATCTCTCTATTGTTTGTTTAGATAAATGACAAGTATCAGATAATTCTTCAATGTTTAAAAGATTTCCAGTTTGAGCAGCCAATACTTCTAAAAGTTTATTAAATTTTTCTATTTCTTTCACTTCGGCTAAATCTCTAATATCCTTCTTAAGATAAGTATCAATAATTTGCCATAAATATCTTTCTTTTTTTTCTTTTTCAGATATTAAAGCAATTCTCGGATAACTTCCATAAAGCGCAAACTCCTCAAACAAAATTCTTAAATCTTCCTCTTTGATTTTTGTCAAAACTAATTCTGCTCCTCCTTGATAACCTTTAAAAACTAAAAACTCCTCAAAAGAAAGACCAAATATCTCAAAAACTAAAGTCCGACCGACTAAAGCTTTTTCAAACTTTTTTCTAATTTCAAAAGTAGAAGAACCAGAAACAACTAATTTTAATTCTGGATAATGATCGCTTACTAACTTTAAAAAATTAGTGGGATTATTTAAATATTGAATCTCGTCTATCAGAACAAAAACTCTTTTTTTCAAGTTAAATCCTTCTTCTAAGAGAAGATTTTTAAGATTTTCCGGTCCCTGATTTAAAATCTCTAAATATCTTCTTTCTTCTAAATCTAAATAATAAACCGGTTCCCCCCTCTCTTTTAAATAATTCTTTAACCAATATAAAATAAAAGTTTTACCTACTTGTCTGGCTCCATATAAAATAATCGTTTCTTTCTCGTAAAGATATTTTAAAATTTCATCAATTACCTTTCTCTTATATATTTTTATTCCATTTTCACTCATAATCTAACTCATAATCTAACTTAAAGTTAACTTCAGTTTCATTTTAGTTCAACTTAAAGTAAAGTCAAGTTTTTAATTAAACTTAACCGATCTTTTTTAAATTTTCCTAAACTAAATTTTAGCAAAACTACCAAAAAATTCTTTTTCCTTGAAAATATTTATCCGGATTTAAAACTATTTTTATAACTTTAATATCTGAATTCAATAATTCCTTATTAAATCTTACAGCATCTACAACAAGTCTTAAAGAAAACAAAAAAAATATCAAAACTCTTAAAAAAAAATAAGCAAACGACCCTTTGTGTTTCTTGTAAAAATTCAATAAACTTTTTATTTCTTCTTCAGGAATAGAACTCAACAATTTGGTACTTTGCCCTCCATAATGTATAATTCTAGCTTTAGGATAAAAAACAATTTTCCACCCCTTTTTCCAAAAACGAAAATGCCACTCTGTTTCCTCTCCATAAGCTAAAGCAACTTCATCCATTAATCCTACCTCCTCAATTGTTCTTCTTCTTACCATCATTGCCGCTCCCTTTAATGTTTCTACTTCTCGAATATCACTATGATCCCAAAATCTTGAAGTCTTTCTATAAAAATAAGGCAATATTTTAAAAGTGAATTTATTAAAAGGAATTAGTTTTCTAATTCCGGAAAATTTAAGAAAAATAGTAAAAAAATTAGGAAAACTATAAGTTGACGGCTGAAGTGAAAAATCAGGATTTAATATCTTTGGACCAACTAAACCTACATCTGGATACTTCTTAAGATACAAAATAAGATTTCTAATCGCATTAGGTAAAATTATTGTATCATCATTAAGAATGAAAATATATTCTCCTTTGCTTTTTTCGATAACATAGTTATGATTTTCAGCAAACCCTCTTCTTGTTTTGTTAATTATAAGGTAAACTTCTGGAAATTTACGTTTAATCTCATCATTTATCTCTTTTGACCCTAAATTAGAAACAACAAAAACCTCCATTAAATCCTGATAATTCTTGTATAAAGATTCTAAACATTCCAAAATAAACCTGTTTTTACCATCAAAAACAATTGAAACAGTTAATAAAGATTTATTGTTCTTCATATCTGCTTCTCTTTCTTTTATTTAAAAAACCGTTCAAAACTAAAAACTTTAATAAACCCTTATATATTAAAAACTGAAATTTTTTTATTCTTTTTAATCTTTTCTTTCGGTCTGGAGATAAAACAAAATTAGTTGCTTTTTTAATTTGTTCTTCATTAGTTTTTATATCTAAAAATTCAACAATTTTTTCTATCCCTTGTTTAGGGTTCTTAATAATATCCTCATAAAACAAGTCAATTTTTTTAAGATTTTTGTTTTCTTGGAAAAACCGTTTTATTTCTGAATAATAAATCCGAGAAATCTTTAAACTTCTTTCAAGATCCATCTCGTTCCTTTCATTTAATGAATAAGCAATTGATTCTAAATTTCTATGGCAAACAACAAAATACGGGTTTTTTAAAAAAGGCAAATAAAGATCTATTGTTAAACACATCCGCGGATCTTTAACTCCCCATAAGGAAGAGGTGTTATTTCTTTCATTAATCAACTTACAAATTTTATCTTCAAACTTTTCTTTTAGAGATATAATTTCTCTATGAGAAGGAGGAGAATCCCATCTTCCTCCTGCTTGTTTTAGAATTTCTTTATTTAACTCAACAATTTTCACATCCTCAAAATGACCTAATGGATTTGTCCAATCAGAACCAATCATTTCATCTCCCATTTTTACTCCTAAAATATCCAAAATCCCAGAAACCATTGAAGTGCCAGAACGATGCATACCTAATACAATCACTGTTTTAGTTTCTCCTTTATCTTTCTGATTTTCTTTACTCATAATTCTTAATTTTACTTTATTTATATTTCTAACCATCTCCTGTTCTCTGGTTTAATCATCCAGTGAATCATTTTATTAAAACTTTCATCTAAATTCATTGTGTATTTAAAACCCATTTCTTTTAATTTTCTGCCACTTAAAGCATAGCGAAGGTCGTGACCAGGCCGCGTTGAATGAAAATCAATATATTCAATCTCACTTTCTCCTAATTTTTGACCTTTAATAATTTCAGCAATTTGATTAGCTAAATCTAAAACATTTCTCTCTTCGCCGACAACATGATAAATTCCATAACTTCTATCAAATTGATGCTTTTTCTCAATTACCTCTCCTTTATCTGTTAAAAATAATAAAGCATTACATACCTCACGGGCATGAATCCAACACCTTGAACTAATATTTCCCGGCAAACCATGAATTGTTACTTTCTCTCCTCTTAAAATTGCTCTAACTGTTTTTGGAATAAATTTTTCTGGATGCTGTCTCTCTCCAAAGATATTCATTGAACGAACAATCATAATCGGCAACCCAAAAGAAAAAGCAAAGGCCTTCGAGATTGCTTCTTCACCTTCTTTAGAACCAGAATAAGGATTAGAGGGATTGCAACTATCTCCCTCTTTATAAAAGACACCATCCGGCGCTGGACCAAATACTTCATCTGTACTAAAAACAACAAATTTTTCTAAATCCGGCTGGTATCTTTTTACATATTCTAAAAGATAAGCAGTCCCCAAAACATTTGATTTAACAAAAGGGATTGAATCTTCCAAGCTCCTTTGAACATCGCTCTCGGCAGCTAAATGCCAAATGTAATTAAGATTACCTATTTCCCTTCTTAATCCTTCAGAAATAGGACTGCTTAAATCAGTACTTAAAACTTTCACTCTTCTATCATCGTAAGCCTTAATGTCTCTCAATCTATCAAAACCAGCACTAGCATAACTCAGTCTATCCAAAATAATAATATCCCAATCAGTCTGTTTAAGGATTCCTTCTACTAAATGGTGGCCAACAAATC
>CAZPFE010000009.1:4306-15416 GCA_964585805.1 uncultured Candidatus Saccharibacteria bacterium
TTTTGTCATAATTTTTTGTTATTTTAAATTTATTAAAATTATCTAAAATTATAACTCTTAAAATTAATTTTTAAAATAGCCTAAATATCTAAATAACACATTTTTGTCAGGTTTTACTTTTTTAAAAAAGTATTTTCTAAATATTTGATGATCCTCTTAGCACTATTCTCAACTGACTCTTGGCTCGTATTAATTTCTATCTCTGGATTTTCAGGAGGCTCGTAAGGATCAGAAATTCCTGTGAAATTTTTAATTTTTCCTTCTCTTGCTTTTTTATAAAGTCCTTTTTTATCTCTTTTTTCGCAAATCTCCAAAGGACAATTAACAAATACCTCTATAAAATTTGGAATTCTTTTTCTTAATTCTCTTCTTGATTTACGATAAGGAGAAATAAAAGAAGCAATAACAATTACTCCTCGTTGAACAAAAAGACGAACCAAACTTCCTACTCTTCTTAAATTTTCTTCTCTGTCTTCTTTGGTAAACCCTAAATCTTTAGTTAAAGTTTGTCGAACAATATCGCCGTCTAATCTTTCTACTTTTAATCCTTTGTCACTTAGAATATGATAAATCTCATCAGCAATTGTTGTTTTACCCGATTGAGACAAACCAGTAAACCAAAGACAAAAACCAGTTTTTAAATCATCTTTATGATAAAAATCATCAACTAAAGATTTCCCTTTAGAAAGAAGGTAATAAATTTCTGGCCTTATTAAATAAGCAGGAGGCATTTCCTTATTTTTTATTTTTTCTCTAATTTTCGTCCCTGAAAAATGAATTCTTTCTTGTTCAGAATGAGGACAATTATCTATAAAAATATGTTTTCGGCAAGATTGACAATATACCACTTCTGGAAACTTTAAAATTTCGATACCAATTTCTTCCTTGTTAAACTTATCAAAAATCTCTTGAGCGGCTGTTGATGAATAAAAGTTATCAACACCGGCATGATCTCTCCCAACAATAAAATGAGTACAACCAAAGTTTTTCCTGATTAAAGCATGCAATAAAGCTTCTCTTGGTCCGGCATATTTCATTCTTAAAGGCAAAACACCAAATAAAACTCTATCTTTTGGGTAATATCTCTCAATCAAAATTTCATAAGCAGCTATTATGTACTCATCTTTAAAATCTTCCATCTTTTTTCTGCCGACTACTGGATGGATAAAAAGACCATCTGTCATTCTTAAAGCTTCTTTCTGAAGAAATTCGTGACCCCGATGAGGAACATTTCGAGTTTGAAAAGCACAAATAGTTTCCCAACCTTTTTCTTTAAAATATTCTTTTGTCTTTTCTGGAGAAAAATTATAATCAGGAAAGCATTCATCTAACTCACTCAAAGACAAAACTTCTCCTCCAACTAAATAATCCCCCATCTTATAAACTTCATTCACACCAGGATGACTATTATTTTTTGTTCCAAAAACATTTTCAACAAAAAATTTTTTATCATAAAAATAAATTTCAATATCCTTTAAAAAAGCGATTAACTTGCCTGTTTGATCTTTTAAAATAATATCTTTTTCGTTTTTTATTCTTTGATAAATGTCTTCTGTAATATCTAAAACAATAGGTATAGGCCATATTTTACCATTCCCTAAACGCATTTTCTTGCAAACACTAATAAAATCGTCTTCTTTCAAAAACCCATTCAAAGGATAATAAATACCCTTTTTAATATTAAGGATATCTTCTATTTGATCCTTGCTAATTGTTATAGACTTATAATCTGAAATATTCTTCAAAATCTTTTCTCTTTCTAAAAAATTCATCTTTCTGCTATTAGACATCTTTATTAGAAAAAAACACTTTTATCAGTTTCTTATAAATCAAGATAAAAGTCAAATAAACCGCTGCTCCTAAAGTAATTGAAAAAAGAGGATGAAGATAATAAATTACAGGCCGGGAAATTGTAAGATACATTAAAACACTGGATAAAACCGCACCAATAACAGCAAAAAATAAGTTTAGATTAAAAGGGTTTATTTTTGTAAATTTTAAAACAAATCTTAAAAGCAAAAATAGAATTAGAATATTAGTAATAACCGTAGCAACTGCTGCACCGTAAAAACTAAATTTAGGAATTAAAATTAAATTTAAAATCACATTTATTATCGCTCCCCAAAAAACAACCCAAAAAGTTTTTTCTTGATAGTTTGAAACAATTAAAATTTGATTAAATGGATAATGAAAAAAAATAATTCCTGCCATTATTATCAAAATTTGAAAAGCAAGAACAGAAGGCGCATAACTTGGATTATAAATAAAGTTAATTATCCTTGAAGCAAGAGTTATTCCTCCAACCACCATAGGAACAGCAATCAAAATAAGAGTTTCTGCATAATAATTCCATATTTTTTGAAGTTCTTTGCCTGATCTTTTAAAAGCCACGCTCAAGGCCGGATAAAAACTCTGAGAAATAAAAACAGCAGGAATAAGAGCCGCCCTCACAACTTTATAGGCAGCGTTATACCATCCTGTTTCAGCAATCTGACCAAGATAACCCATCATTACTGAATCTGTTTGATTATATATTGTCCCCAAAAAACCAGCCAAAGCCAATGGCCAAGACATTCCTAAATATTTCTTCCAGATAATTTTATCCCAACTAAACCGTAACCGATAAACCTTAAAATGAAAAAACAACAAAACAATAACTAAAATAACTAAACTAGATAATAAATATCCTAAACTTAAATTCAATACCGAAGGAAAATTTAAAATAACAAAAAAACCAAATCCAGTGATAAGTGCTGCTTGAACAATTTTCATCAATGCTTCAAATTCCATTCTCTGACGAGCCCTCAAAAAAGCGTACACTATCTCGAAAAAACGGTTAATTGAATTATGAACAGCCAAAATCCAAATCACCTTCCAAATTAATGGATTAGAAGTTATAAAAAAAGAACCGATAAAAGTCAAAATTATTGCCCCTAAAAGCAAAACTATTTTTAAGATAAAAATTGCTGGAAATAATTCTTCCTCTTCTTTTTCCCGAGAAAACTCCCGAGTGACTATTGGAGATAACCCTAAATCAGAAAAAACACCAAACAAAGAAACAAAAGCAATTGCAAATGTAAATTTACCATACTCAGCAGCACCTAAAACACGAGCAACATAAATAATCAAAAGCAAAGTAAAAAATCTGCTTATCGCCTCAGAAGCTGCTAACCAAAAAGTGTTCTTGAAAATTGTTTGTTTAACCGTTTTATTGCCAAAAAACAAAAATTTCAAATTTTCTAAAAGTTTAATGTTCATCATTTCCTTTTTTTACTCTTTTTCTTTTTCTTTTTCTTTTTCTTTTCCGCTAATAATTTTCTAAGAGTTTTAATCACTTCTTCTAACGGTTCACCCTTCTTTTGGGTAATTTTTAATAAAATCTCCTCCCTATTTAATCCCGCAACACTCAATTCCTCGGCAAGAGAAATAACTTTACCAAATAAAACACCTGGCTGAAAACCCAAATTAATTAAATCTCTACCCATTATAATCGGCTTCGGCTTCTCTTTATAAACTCCAATTTTATTCGCTCTTTCTAAAAGCCACTTGCCAGTCGGATAATCTAAAGTAATAAAACATTTTCCTGATTCGTGAGAATTAATAAAAGGACCTCTTCCCTGCTGATCTGCTTGACTAACTAAAACTAATTCTTCTATTGTTGCTGGAAAAATCCTCCGTGCCAATTTTCTAATTGCTCCATCACTAACTTTCTCACCTCTTAATTCAGATTCATAAAGAAGAGTTGGTTTTAAGTGATTAGTCACCAAATTAATAATTTTCTTCTGCAAGGCAAGAGGAATGCCTATTTGAGATAAAAATTTTTTTGTTGGAATTTCTCCTGCTTTTTCATGGCCAGGAGAAACAATAGAATTATCTTTTTTAATAGTAGTATACGGCTTACCAAAATCATGACAAAAAGCCGCTAACATTATAACTATAGCATCTTTGTCCTGAATCTTTCTTTCTCTAATAATCTTTGCCGCTTCGTCAACAACCATTAAGGTATGAATCCAAACATTACCTTCTGGATGCCATTTTGAATCTTGAGGGGTCTTTAATAAATCAACCAACTCTGGGTGAAGTTTATGAAAAATCCCCCACTCCATTGCTGCCTGCAATCCTAAAGAAGGTTTTTCTGATTTTAAAAACAATTTTAACCATTCTTCTTTTATTCTTTCTTTTGCTAAAAATTCTAACTCGTCTCTTATCTCTCTCATAATCCCTGCTGTCCTGTCCTCAACCTTCAAACCAAACCTACCTACAAATTGAGCCCCTCGCAAAACCCTCAAAGGGTCATCTTTAAACCTTTCCTCGTCAGTAACTCTTAAAATTCTATTTTGAATATCTTTTATCCCGCCAAAAAAATCATATATTTCTCCACTAACAACATCTTTCATTAAAGCATTAAAAGTAAAATCCCTTCTCCTGGAAGCCTCTTTCAAAGACATAAAAGGATCGGAGTTAACAGCAAAATCCTTATGACCTCGCCCTATTTTTGATTCTTTTCTAGGAAGAGAAATGTCTATGTCTACTTCTTCATCTGTTCTAACCTTTAAAATCCCAAAAGATACTCCTACATCTTTTGCTTTTTGAAAAAATTTACTTGCTATTTTTTGAATTTTACCCGGCTCAAGACCATAAACCTCCACATCAAAATCTTTTGGCACTTCACCTAATAATTCATCTCTAACTGCCCCGCCAACCAGAAATGCTCTTCCGCCTGCTTTTTCAATTTCTTTGGAAAAAAATTTAACTTTTTCAAAGGCTAAAGCTTCTTTTTCAAGGCCAATTTTAATGAGAGAATCTTTAACTTCTTCTGCTCTCATTCCCTGAATAATTTCTGCTTCTTTCTTTTCTTTTTCTATTTTTTTCTGAAAATTTATTTTTTCAGATTGACGACAATCATTTAATTCAAAGATATTCTTCTTCATTTTCCTTTATTTTTTAGAAAAATTCTTTATTAACTTTCTCTTTTGTTTGAATCTCTTAATTGATTTCTTGGTGATTAAATTATATTATGGTATCATAAGGAAATATGAAAAACAACATTCAAAATAAACTTTATTGGGTTTATTTAGGGGGAATTTTTTTAATTCTAACCCTCCCCCTTCTTTCTGCACCCCCTCTTTTTCATCCTGCTCCTTGGGGAAAGAGTATTGTTTTTAGAATAATTTTCTCTATTCTTCTTTTTATTTTTCTTGGAGAAATACTTTTTTCAAATTTTTCTTTTACTAACCTCCTAAAAACAAAAATAAACAAAAACATTCTTTTTCCTTCCTTTTTATTGGCATTTTTCTTTTTTCTTCTCTTATTAGCAACTATTTTTTCTTTAGATTCTCATTTTAGTTTCTGGGGCAGTCCCTACCGCGGCGGAGGTTTTTTAACATTAGGATTAATAATAATTTTTTCTATATTTTTATTTCTAATTGTTCGAGATAAAGATTGGCAAAAAATAATTGATTTTAGTTTAGGGGTTGGAATGATAACCGGCATTATTGCCATTTTTCAAAAAATAGGGGCATTTAGCAATTTTATGGTCAGTTATAAATGGAGACCTGTAGCCACATTAGGAGGACCTATATTTTTTGCCCTTTACTTAATTCTTCTCATTTTTCTTTCACTATCTTTTGGGATTTCTGCAAAAGGAAAAAAGAAAATATTTTATTTCCTTGCTTTTGTTTTCCTTTTTATTGGTTTAATTTTAAGCGGTACTCGTTCTGCTTTATTAGGATTTGGAATAGGTTTGCTATTCTTTATTTTCTTTTTCCCTAAAATATCAAACCAAAAACATCATCGTTATCTTCTCATTTTCAAAGTCATTATTATAATTACCGCAATTTGCAGTATTATTGGCGTTTCTTGGCTGAAAACTCAACCTGAAATAGTCCAAAAATTAAAAACAAACGAAATTTTTGGATCTACCTTTGATAGAATCTGGCGTTTATTAGAAAACCCAATAGAAACTATCTTAACCAGCCGCATATCTGGCTGGAAAGTTGCTCTTAAAGCAATAAAAGACAGGCCTTTATTAGGTTATGGTCCAGAAAATTTTTCTATTGGCTTTGATAAATTTTATGACCCAAACCTGCCGGGAATAGTAAAAGAACCAAATGGCGGAAGCACAAGCTGGTGGGACAGAGGTCATAATTTTATTTTTGATATAGGAGTTTCAGCTGGAATACCAGCCTTAATTACCTATTTACTTCTTATTGCAGTTCTTTTTTATCAACTTCGAAAAATAAAAAATGCAACCGATTGGCGAAAAAATCAAGAATCATTTAATCATAGGATAATAAGTCACGGCATTCAAACAACTTTTATCGCTTATTTAATAACTGATTTTTTTAGCTTTGATGTATTCTCTACTTATTTAATTTTTTTCATTCTAATTGCCTATACCTTTTATCTTATCCACTCTTTTAATCGAGAAAAAGAATCTAATCAAAATTTAACTACAAATACAACTTCTATAAAACAAAAAGTGGAAGAAGGTTTTTCAAGATATGTCATTATTTTTATTCTCTTCTTTGTTCTCCTTTGGTTTCTTTGGTCTGGAAATATAAAACCTCTTTTAATCAATAAAAAAATAAATCAATATGTTTTTCTTTCGGAAAATATTTACTCTGAACACTACACTAATTCCATTTTAGCCAAGAAAAAAGAACAACTCCTCCTGCAAAAAATGGATGAATTGCTTGAAGATAAAAGTGTCATAGATAATTACATCCGCCTCCAATATATTGACATAATCTCTAAGGCAACCTCAGTAATACCGGAAAAAACGCCTGAATTATCCTTAAAAGCAATAAACATCTTAAGAGAATGCCAAAAATTAAGACCATATTATACCAGAAGTTGGTTATATGAAGTTATTTACATCAATAAATATCTTGAATCAAATCCTCATATAGACGAAAAAACAAAAGAACAACTCAATCAAGAAGCCCTCGCTTGTATTAAAAAAGCAGAAAAATTATCACCCCACAAACCAGATATTTTTATTGCTTTAACTGCAAACTTTTTAATCAATAAAGAATATGAAAAAGCAAAAGAAACTGCTGAAAAATGTATTCAGATAGCGCCTAATAACGGCCAATGTTGGTGGGCTAAATCACTCGCTTTAATAGGATTAAAAAATATTCCTCAATCAATCAAAGCAATGGAAATTGCCAAAGAAAAAGGATATCAAACAGATACAAAATATGCTCTGGGACAATTAGTTACTCTATATAGTCAGTTAGCAAAAAAAACAGGCAAAAAAGAATATTACCAAAAATTAGCTTTCCTTTATCAAAAACTTATTGAAGTAGATAAAAAAGAAATAAAAGAATTGGAAGAAAAAAAAGGAATTAAACGGCCTGAAAACTTCCAATTCCACGCCTCTTTAGCTTATGTTTATAAAATTTTAGGAGAATACGAAAAAGCCAGAAAAGAAGCAGAAATTGTTTTAAAACTTTCACCATCTTCAAAAAAAGCAGTAGAAAACTTTTTAAAATCTTTGCCCCCAGAGAAATAGTATAAAGCGGATAAAAAATAAAAGGAGAATAAATTCTCCTTTTATTTTAATTTAATTTTATTTTTTACTGGTTTACTGGTTATACATTACTTTCTCTACACACTCGTCACATAACCCTCCCCACCTTAATAAATAAGGAAAAATGAAGGGAGAAAATATATTTATTTCTCTAATTTCACAGGTATTTTTCAAATCACAATTTACGCAATATCTATCATCCTCACACCCTATTACCCTTTGACAATATCCGCATAATCTTATCATTTTTTCCATCTTTTCCTCCTTTCTAATTATGAAGATAAAAAAAATTAAAGAACAAAATCTAAACTAATTTATAACAAAATCATTCTAACAAATCAACAATAAACCTTTTCCCTTTATCTATCTTCCGCCTAAAATAGTTGCTATTCTGTATTTTCTTGCTTCCTTCTTCTTAAATTTCAATTCCTCTTTCTTGCTGACTAATTTTAACTCTTTCCTCTTCTTTCCTTTTCTGAAGAAATTCTTTTGTAAAATCAAACAAGATGCCAAACAAAGGAATAGCCAATAAAGAACCTAAAATACCCCATAATTTTCCGCCAATTACTAAAGAGATTAAAATTATTGCGGAAGGGACATTGATTACTTTTTTTATTAATACTGGAGATATAATATTATTCTCAATTTGCTGAATAATTATAAAAGCGATAATAACGAGAAAACTTTTAACTGGATCTGTTGGGAAAATTAAAACAAAAAATAATAAACCAGTAATTATCGGACCAATATAAGGAATAAAATTAAAAACTCCAGCGAATAAAGCAAGAATTACTGGATATTCAATTCCAAAAATTAAAAAAGTTATATAAGAAGCAACACCTACAAATAAACAAGCCAAAATTCTCGCTCCAAACCAACCTGCTATCTTTCTCTCTGATTTTCTCCAAAGAGATAAAGCATAACTTTCGTATTTTCCAGTAAAAAGAAGGGATAATGTCTTTTCAATTGCTTTTTCTTCAGAAGAAATAAAAAAGGCAACGCTGATTATAAATAAAAAAGAAGCCACTCCGCCAAAAACAGTAAATAGTGCTTCAAAAATATTGCTTGACATTTTTACTAAAATCGCATCTATGCTTTTGACAAAACTATTTATATTCTCAAAAGCTTGAAATCCGAGCCCTCTTAAAGGAGGAGAAATTTTTGAGAAATATTCAGGAAAAAAATGAATAAACTGATTTATTTCATTAACCAACAAAGGAGAAATAAGATAAATCAACAAACCAAACAAAGATAAAACAAAAAAATAAACTAAAAATACTCCCAAAAAACGAGGTATTTTTATTTTCTGTAAAAAATCAACAATAGGATCAAGGAGAACAGAAATTACTAAAGCAAATATAAATGAAGCCAAAAGATCTCTAACTGAATAAACTAAATAAAAAATCACTACCACTAAAGATAGTTTAAAAATTGTTTGCCAAGAAATATCTAAAATTTTTTCATCAGACATAATATTAAAATTTTAATAATTTCTGAAATCGTTTTTTATTTTTAAATGGTCCTATTATAGCCAAATTTAACTTTTCCGGCTTAAAAATGTTTTTGGCAACTCTTAAAACATCATCAGTATCTACTTTGTCAATTTTAGCATAAATTTGTTCCGGAGTTAAGATTTCTTTTTTTAAAACTTCTTGCAAACCATAAAAACTTGCTTGAGCATCAGAAGTTTCTAAAGACAAACTCATTCTACCTTTAAAATGCTCTTTTGCTTTTTCCAATTCTTCCTCTGGCACTTTTTCTTCGGAAATTCTTTTATATTCTTCTAAAATGGCAGAAATTGCTTTATCTGCTTTACTATTATCTACTCCTGCTTGAGTAACCAAATAACCGCTTTCAGGATCAGAAAAAGATTCTGTTTTTATATAATACGCCAGTCCCATTTCTTCTCTTATTTTAACAAACAGACGAGAACTCATCATACCTCCCAAAATCAAAGCTAACATCTCTTGAGGATATTTTTCTGATTGAAAAAGATTATAACCCCGAACCCCTAAACAAAAATGAGTTTGATCTGTTTTTTTGTTTTTAAGAATTACTTTTGGATAATTTTGTTCTTTAAATATTACTGGTTTCTTTTGAATTATTTTTCTTTTTTTAATTCCAGAAAAATATTTCTCTACTTTTTTGATAACTTCCTGATGTTCCCTAATATGACCAGCAACTATCACTACTGTATTCAAGGCACTGTACTGCCTCTTCATATAATCAACCAACTGCTCTCTTTTTAAGCCTAAAACACTCTTCTTTGTTCCCGCAATATCCCAGCCGGCTGGCTGATCACCATATAAAACCCTATCCCATAAATTTTGAACATAAGAAGCAGGTTGATCATAATACATATTTATCTCTTCAATAACAACTTTTTTTTCTTTTTCTAATTCTTTTTCATCAATTAAAGAATTTAGATAAATATCAGAAATAATATCTAAAGCCAAATCAAAATTTTCAAAATCAACTTTCGCATAATAACCTGTATAATCTTTACCAGTAAAAGCATTGTAATTTCCTCCTACTCTATCTAACGGTTCAGAAATGGCTATTTTATCAGGTCTTTTTTTCGTTCCCTTAAAAAGCATATGTTCTAAAAGATGAGATATACCACTTATCTCTTTTTCTTCGTACTTTGAACCAGTAGCAGCCAAAACCAAAACAGTAACCGGCCGACTGTTTTTTTGAGGAATAGTAATCACTCTTAAACCATTTTTTAAAATTGTTTTTTTAAACATAGTATCTTCTTGAATAGCTTCATTTTAATAATTATACACAAAACATACAAAATAAAAAGTAAATACCCTACACCACCCCCTCCTCTGGAAGAGGGATTTATTCTTTCTTCCTTCTCTTTCCTCCCCCCTCCTTTGGAGGGAACTCTCTTCTCTTTCCTCCCCCTCCTCTCTACTTCCTTTTCCTCCCCCTCCTCTGGAGGGGGAGGATTAAGGAGGGGGAGGTTTTTAAAATTCTAATTTTATTATTTCTCCGCTAATTTATGTTTCTTTAACCCTTCAGCGTAAAGTTTTTGAATTTGGGCTGAAGAAAGCGCTTCGCTATAAATACGGACATCGTCAATAAGACCGTTGAAATATATGTTACCATCACCCCACCAACCTCTAGCAGCCACTAAGAAATGTTTGTTACTGTTGCCTATACCTCCAGAAAAAGTAGGAGTTTCACTTTTTGCCAATTCTCCATCAATATATATTTCTTCTTTCTCATCAGCTTTGAACAAAACTGCTATATGATGCCAGTTATTTTGAGGATTAGGTATTGTAATACTAACACTCGAAGATCTTGCGCCGTTATAAAGATAAAGATCCATCCTTTTTCCGTAATGAAATGATACTTCCCATCGATTCGGAACTGTTCCGCCTACAGGTTTTAATATGAAGCAGTGACTTGTCGTTCCAGTAGAAATTTGACTATACATCCAGAAGGAAAATGTAAAAGCATTTGGAGTCTCTCCTGGTCCAAAAGGATCTAAATCCACATAATCATTCACCCCATCAAAATACAATGAACAACCTTTTCCAGAAGGAGTGTTGTCTTTATCAGCCGAGG
>CAZPFE010000010.1:0-14112 GCA_964585805.1 uncultured Candidatus Saccharibacteria bacterium
ATCTATTAGACGATCGGCATAATCAGTAATTTTTAACATCCATTGTTCTTTCTCTTTCCTTATCACTTCTGTTCCACAACGCTCACATTTTCCATTAATAACTTCTTCATTTGCTAAACCAATTTTGCAAGAAGGACACCAATTAATCGGCATTTTTGCTTTATATGCCAACCCCTTCTTAAACATTTGTAAAAATATCCATTGAGTCCATTTATAATAATCAGGATCAGTAGTATTAATTTCTCTACTCCAGTCAAAAGAAAGTCCCAATCTTTTTTCTTGGCGTTTAAAGTTTGTAGTATTATTTTTAGTTACTTCTGCTGGATGTAATCCTGTTTTAATAGCCCGATTTTCTGTTGGTAAACCAAAAGCATCCCAGCCCATTGGAAATAAAACATTAAACCCTTCCATTCTCTTTTTTCTGGCAATAACATCTAATCCAACATAAGAACGACAATGACCAACATGGAGTCCGCTTCCAGAAGGATAAGGAAACTCTACTAAAAGATAAAATTTTTTCTTTTTTGAATTATCAACTGCCTTAAAAAAATTTTTTCCTTCCCAAAATTTTTGCCATTTTTCTTCAACTTTTTGAGGATTATATTTTTCCATATCTTTATATTTTTAATTTATCTTAATTTTCTTAATTATTAATCATTTTACTCATTTTTTAAAGTAAAAAGCAAGAGTAAGAAAGAACGCGCGAGGGTATACCTTACCTGTAATTGCTAATCAATTTGGTAACAGTTTGATTGTTATTATCTTCCATCCCCCTCCTCACCTCCCCCTTCCCTTTGGGAAGGGGGAGGAATGGGGAAAAAAGGAAAGGAGAAGATTGGGGGGGAAAGGGAAAGGGAAAGGGAAAGAGGAGGATTTGAATGAAGAAACTCTCTTTCTCTCCTCCCACTCCTCTGGAGAGAAGGATTTTTTCTCCTTCCTCCTCTCCTCTGGAGGGGACCCTCTTTCTCTCCTCCCCTTCCTCTGGAGGGGGAAATTTTCTCTCTTCCTTTCCTCCCCCTCCTTTGGAGGGGGAGGATTAAGGTGGGGGAGGTTTTAATCCCCATCCCCCTCCTCACCTCCCCCTTCCCAAAGGGAAGGGGGAGGAATGGGGAAAGAAAAAGGGAAGGGGGATTGGAGAAAGAAAAGGGAAAGGGGGAAAAAAGGGGAATTAAGGATGAGAGGGAGCACTTTAAACATTATAATTTTAAAAATAAAATAAACCTAATTTTGAATTCTAAATAACCTTTGAGTATTTTGAGTAGTTATTTCAGCTATCTTTTCATTTTTTTCCTTTTTAATCTCAGCAATTTTTTCAACTATTAACTTCACTGCTAAAGGATTATTTCTTTTTTCAGGAAAATTAGGTGGGGTTAAATAAGGACAATCCGTCTCAACTAAAATTCTATCTAACGGTATTTTCTTGATAATTTCTTCCAAATTCATTTTAAAAATAATCCCGTTAAAACCTAAATAAAATCCCATTTCTAAATATTTTTTTGCCTCTCGCCATTTTCCAGTAAAACAATGAATTGTTCCTTTAATTTCTGATTTATTACTTTCTTTTTCAAGAATTGAAATAAAATCGCTATGACCCTTCCGACAATGAAATATCAAAGGAAGATTGAATTCCTTGGCTAATTTAATTTGAGTTAAAAGAACCTCCTTTTGTTTTTCTTTTAATAATTCTTTTTCCTTATCTTTTTCTGGAAGATAATAATAATCAAGACCAACTTCTCCAATAGCCACAATCTTCTTTGATTTTTGAGCTAATTGCTTATATTTTTGATAATCAAATTCTTCCCCGCCTATTTTAAAATTTCCTTCTTTGGAATCGGTTTTAATATCAAGAAGTCCAGTCTTTAAATGTAAAGGATGTAATCCTATTGCCGCATAAACTCCTTTTTTATATTTTTCTGCTATTTCTATTGCTTTTTCGCTTGTCTCATACTTTGTTCCAACATTAATCATCCAAATTTCATTATTTAAACATTTTTCAATTACTTCTTCTCTATCTTTATCAAAAGCAGAAAAATTCAAATGAGAATGACTATCAATAACAATCATATTTAATATAACAAATCAAAAGAAAAAAAAGGAAAGACCCTTTTTAAAATTTTTTTATTTTTTATTTAAATTTTCAAATACTTTCTAATTGCAGTCATACTTGATATAACTCCTAATCCTACACCTATAACTAATTGCATCAAAATTAACTTTCCTATATTAACTAAAAATAACTGATAAATATCTGCTTCTGGAATAATTGACTTAATTTTATCACTTAAAAAATAAGAAAACATAAAAGAAAGGAAAAAAGCGCAAATAGTTGAAAATAATCCAGTGATAATTCCTTGCACCAAAAAAGGACCTCTAATAAACCAGTTAGAAGCTCCCACTAATCTCATTGTTGCGATTTCTTCTTTAGAACTATCAATAGCTGCTTTAATAGTATTAAAAGCAACTAAAACAGCAATCAATGAAAAAAACAAGAAAAAAATAATTCCTGTTTGTTCTACAAAATCAATTGTAGAAAAAATTTTATCTATTACTGCTTTTCTCTGATAATAATCTATATGGTCAATCAAATCTTTAAAAGGACCTTTGTTTAAAAAATCAGATATTGCAGCATATTGTGAAGCTTGCCAAGATTTAATATTCAAAGAAGCTAAAAAAGGATTATTACCAACCTCAGAAAGAGATTCCATAATCAACTTGTCATTTTTATGCCTTTCTATAAAATTTTCCAATACCTCATCTTTAGATAAATATTCTACTTCTTTTACTTCCGGCATTTTAGAAAGGGCTGTTTTAATAGAAGAAATATCTTCTGGTTTTGCTTCTTCTTTAAAATAAACAGAAATATCAACTTTGTCTTTAACATCTGAAATTATAATATCTGAAATCGGTTTCAGAAAAAAAAGAATTGTTGACAAAGAAATAACAATAAAAATTATAAAAACAGACGCTATACTTAAACTTATATTTCGCTTAAAATTAATCCATCCTCCTCTAACTGTCCTCTTTAAAGAAGTAAACATTTTCAGATAAGATAACTTTATATAAATTCAATTTTTATTTATTATTATCTATAAAAGCGACCTCTTTATCCTCAATTATTTGAAAATCATCAAAAACAACAGGAACTATTCTTTTAACCTCTTTTAATAAATCAACCATCACTTTTCTTATTTCCCAGTGAGCAGCCGCAGAACAACGCAATTTAAAAATATGACGCCACTCTCGAAAATTAGCAGTAATTACAATTTGAGCTTTTATTCCTATTGGTAAAACTTGACGCGCATCTTGAGCAACCCACCCTGCTTTTCTTAATCCTCTATACATTTGCTCATTTAAATTCATCCATTCCTGAAAAGAGACATTAATTTTCTCTCTATTCGGTAAAATTAGTTCAACTAATTTTTCATCCTTATTTTTATCCGGAGGGATAACAACTTTAAAATCACTTTCATCAACATATCGAGTTGATTCTTGAGTATAAGCGGCTAATCTATGACGAACTAACTCGTGAGTAAAACCTCGCGATACATTATTAAACTCAACTGTCATTGCTGAATGCTCTAAAACCGATTCGTGTCCCCTTCGACGAAGCATCTCCACAAATTTTGCCGCTGATTCGTTATTAATTTTATCTCTACTTTGATAAGCAGTTCTTCCTGCTAATTCAATCAATTGTAAAGGATTTTCGCCATTTAATCCCGCCATTATTGCCAAAATTTTATAACTGCCCGCATCTTTTAAAATTTTCGCCATTTTAGTTTTCTTCTTTAAATTCTTTAAACTTTAAAAAAATAACTTTTTTTATTTCTTCAAATACTTCTTTAATTGTTTTTTCTCCATCAATTATTATAATATTTTCAAACATTTTCGGGAGTTTTTCATAAACTTTCCAAACTTTGGAAAGTTGTGTTTCTTTCTCAAATAAAGTTTTTGGTAATCCTCTCTTTTCTATCCTTTTGATACAAATTTCTGGTCTCACTTTAAGAATAAAAGTTAAATCAGGCAATAAAAAATTTTCATTCATTTTGATTAGTTCATCTAAATCAACACCATCAGCCGCTCCATAAGCAAAAGAAGAAAAACAATATCTATCTGAAATGACTATTTTCCCCTCTTCTAAAGCAGGAATAATTATACTTTTTAAATGCCAATCTCTATCTTCTTTAAACAGTTTCTGTAATTCTATCGCCTCTATTTTTGTTTTATTTTCTAAAACTTCTTTAATTTTTTTTCCTGCTTCAGATTCTTGTGTTGGTTCTTTTGTTAAAATAGTCTGATAATTATTTTCAATAAAAAAATTTTTTAAAAGAGATGTTTGAGAAGTATTGCCTGAACCATCTAATCCTTCTATAACTATAAATTTTCCCGGATAATCATTCTTAATCATTTAAAATATTTTATATTTTTTTAAATATTAAAGGTAAAATGTATTAAAGGTAAAATGCAAAATAAAAATGAGCAGCTAATTTTTGAGAGGGAAAAATTAAAGAGGAAGTTTCCCCTCCCCCTCCTCACCCCCTTCCCTTTGGGAAAGGGGAAGATTGAAAAATTATTTTTTTCTCTCCTTTTCCTACTCTGAAAGGGGAAGTATCTTCTTCTTTTCCCCCTCCTCTGGAGAGAAGGATTTTTTCTCCTTCCTCCTCTCCTCTGGAGGGGACCCTCTTTCTCTCCTCCCCTTCCTCTGGAGGGGGAAATTTTCTCTCTTCCTTTCCTCCCCCTCCTTTGGAGGGGGAGGATTAAGGTGGGGGAGGTTTTAATCCCCATCCCCCTCCTTTTTCCTCCCCCTTCCCTTTAGGAAGGGGGAGGATATGAAATAAGAAGGGAGAGGATTAAGGAGGGGAAGGGAGATAATAACAATCAAACCTTTACCAAATTGACCAGTAATTACAGATTATCAATTTTGACAATTTTATTAAATTTTTTAATCTTTTTAAAGAAAAAATATTGAATTTGAATATTTCTTATCTGTTCAAATTCATTTTGTATATAACCAACTATTAAATTTTAAATAATCAACTAACTATTTTGGTCTTTTCCATATTGATACTTATCATCTAAAATATCGTTTTCTCGCCATTCCTCAATCCAATCTTTTACTTTAAATATTTTCATTCCTCCTTCTCTTAATGAACATACAACTCTTTCTATCCCAGCATTAATAATCATCTTTTTACAAATAAAACATGGAAAAGCGTTTATTCTTTTACCCTCTCTATCTTCTCCATAAATATACATATCACCACCCAAAACTTTTGTTCCTGTCCTTGCTGCATTAATTATAGCGTTTTGTTCTGCATGGACAGAACGACATATTTCATAATTTCTACCATGAGGAATATTTAATCTATCCCTCAAACAAAATCCTCTTTCCAAACTATCCTTTGTTCCTCGCGGAGCGCCTACATAACCTGTTGAAATAATAGCATCTTGATTTATAATTACAGCGCCAATCTTTACTCTGAAACAAGTAGATCTTTTAGATACTTCTTTAGCAATGTTTAAATAATATTCATCTTTATTTGGTCGCATAATAAAATTATTTTTCTTATTCAACCTCTATTCCCATACTTCTCGCCGTCCCTTCAATAATCTTCATTGCTTGTTCAATATCATCGGTATTAAGGTCTGGTAATTTTTTTTCTGCTATTTCTTTTAATTGAGATTTTGTAATTTTGGCTACTTTTAATTTATTCGGCTTTCCTGATCCTTTTTCAATTCCTGCCGCTTTTTTTAATAATTCTGAAGCAGGAGGCTGTTTAATTTTAAAATCAAACGAACGGTCTTCATAAATTGTTACCTCTACTGGAATAATAAATCCCTGTTTATCTTTTGTAGCATCATTAAATTTCTGACAAAAATCAGATATATTAATTCCATGTTGAGCTAAAGCAGGTCCTACTGGCGGAGCTGGTGTTGCTTGTCCAGCAGGAATTTGTAATTTTACGATTGTCTTTACTTGAGTCATACCAATAATTCTTTATTTTTCTTTAATTTTTAATTTAATTTTTAGATTTTCCAACTTATATTTTCTTTACCTGAAGAGAATCTAATTCAAGAGGAGTATCCCTTCCAAACATATTTACTGATACTTTAATTTTTCCTCTTTCCTTATCAATCTCTATAACTTTTCCTTCAAAATCCTTAAATGGTCCATCTGTTATTTTAACTATATCTCCAACCTCAAAAGCAATCTTATATTGCGGCGTTTCAATTCCCATTCTCTTCTTCAATAAATTTATTTCTTCTTCGGAGACAGGTATTGGAGTTGTTCCTACTCCAACAAATCCAGTCACATTAGGAGTATTTCTTACTACATACCAAGAATCATCAGTAACAATCATATTTACCAAAACATAACCTGGATATATTTTTTCCTCTACTATCACTCTCTTCCCTTCTTTAATTTTAATCTTTTTTTCTTTTGGAACAATAACATCAAAAATTTTATCTTCCATACCTAAAGACTCTGCTCTTTGTTTCAAGCTTTTTGCTACTGCTTCTTCATATCCTGAATAGGTATGAATAACATACCAATTTCTCTTTTCTGGTAATTGTTGCTTTTTCATTTTTTTATTTCAATCTAAAATTAAAAAACTAAAAAATAAATTCCTTCATTAAATAACTAAAAATAAAATCAAGCATTCCTAAATAAAAAGCTACTCCTAAAGAAACTCCTATTACTATAAGGGTATAATTTAATGTTTCTTGTTTAGTTGGCCAATTAATTTTTTTAATTTCCTTTTTTACTTCTTTCAAAAATTCTATTATTTTATTTAAAACTTTCATTTTTTAATTTCATATTAAAATTATCAAGCGGGGACGACCGGACTCGAACCGGCAACCTTTTCCGTGACAGGGAAACGATCTAACCAATTGATCTACGCCCCCATTTTTATTTTTAAACTACCTAAATGCCGGTGGTTGGATTCGAACCAACGACCTCGGCCTTATGAAGACCTCGCTCTAACCACTGAGCTACACCGGCAAATACATTTTTGTTGCGGGGCCGGGAATTGCACCCGGGCCTCGAGGTTATGAGCCTCGCGAGATACTACTTCTCCACCCCGCGATTATATTTTATCTTATTATTTTAAAAAAATCAATAAACTCTTAAGATAATCCTCAAAATAAAATTAGTGTATTTTTTCTTTTTGTTCTTTGATAAAGTACCTCCATTGTTCTAAAAATTCCACAAAAGTTAAAAAGGGCATATCAATTAAAATAGCAATTATTAAAGCAATATTCATTTTTGACCACCGTTCAGAAAACCATTTGCCTGCTAAAACTATCGGCATTGTAAAAAAGTCAATTATTGTCCGAATAAATCCCTCTTTTTTTTCCTCAACCGTCAATTCTTTACTTTGTTCTCTTATTTTTACCCCTAAAAAACTAATAACCGAAATAAAGAAAACAAAAATAATCATTGAAAAGATACTAAAATGAAGTTTTTGGAGTCCTTTAATTATCAAACCAAAAGAAAAAAGAAAAGCAACAGCATAAAAAATACTTATTATTACTTCAAAAATTTTATTTCTTTTTTTAGGAATTCTAATTTCATAAATATCTTCTCTTTCTGTTTGATAACAAATTTTCATTACTTCTACTATTACCCGCTGAAGATTTTTTTTATCTGGAGTTTTAACAGTAGAAACCAATCCAAACATTAAAAGTGGAGGAAAAATAGTATTTATTAGTAAAGCAAATTTATTAAAAGAACCAACTAAATATTTATCAAGAGGAACTTCTATTGCTAAAGCTACGGCTATTTTAGTAATAAAAACCGAAAGTGTACTATAAATTGCTGACCTAGTTATTCTCCCTTTTAATCTTTCTAAACGCTTTTCATAAAATTTTTTTATTAAAAACTCTAATTTCTCTGGATTAGAAAAATTTTCTTCAGCTTTTAAAGGATTATCAGAAATAATATCACCCAACAAAAGATAAGGTGTATTGTATTTTTCGCAGATATTAAAAAATTTTTCTGAAATAGGATGATGAATAGTTTTATCAATTTTTTCTTTTATCAAAAAAATTTCTTTTGCTAAAGAAGATAAAGAAAAATCTAATTCTTGCTTTTTTAAATTATCTAATCTCCATTGGGGATACATTTTTTCTAATAAATAATAAGAAATTGTCGCATCATCAAACTTAAAAAGGGCTTTCTGAACCGCTATATATATTTGAATATCTTTTTCTTCTTCTGAAAATGAGGAACCAACTTTAATTGCTCCTTCCTGAATTTTTATTCTCTTTTTCATTATCTCTGTCATAAAATCAATTAAAGCTTCTTCTCGATCTGTAGGTGAAAGATTTTTTTCAATTTCATAACTAATAACTTCAAGCAACCAACTCCTTACAATAAAAAATTCTTTCTGTTTTTTTGGAGAAAAATTAGAAATTATAAAAAAGAATTTGTCTAAAATAAATTGAATATCTTCAATCTTAGTTTCTGGGATCTTGTCGTTAGGAAAGTGTCCTCCTCTAATTAACTCATAAACTAAAGATTCGGCTATTTTTTTAGTATTATTTTCCTCAAGAAAAATTCTTCTTTTCAAAGAGCGTTCAATTGCTCTTTTTCTTAAAAGGTGTTCTTCTCTCCAATCAACCACCCCCTTTATTTTCTCATAAAATTTGGCTACTTTAGACGCAACTTCATCAACATGAATAGTTGATACTCCCTCCTTTGATGTAGAGGAATTATACCAAGATTGGTAGCGCTCTATTAATTCCTTAGTTAAAGAAGATATTTCTGACATAAAAAATTAAAGTAAATCTGCCTCTTCTTTTTTAATTTTAGAAATAAAACTATCAACAACCATTTCTCCAATATCACCTTCTCCTCTTTTTCTTACTCTAACAGTTTTGTTTCTTTCTTCTTTCTCGCCTACAATTAAAAGATAAGGAATTTTCTTTGTTTCTCCTTCTCTAATTTTTTTACCAAGAGTCTCATTGCTATCATTTAATTCTGTCCTAATATCATTTTCTCTCAATTTATCATCAATACTCTTAGCATAATTATTAAACTTTTGACTTATTGGAATAACTTGAACTTGAATTGGAGAAAGCCATAAAGGAAAATTTCCTCCAGTTTGCTCTATAAGAAAAGCAAAAAATCTTTCAAACGATCCCATAATTGCCCGATGAATAATAACTGGTCTTTCTTTCTCTCCTTTTTCATTAACAAAAGTCAAATCAAAACGTTCAGGCATATAAAAATCTATTTGAATAGTAGCAATAGTATCTTTTTTACCAAAAACATTTCTCACCTGAACATCTATTTTCGGTCCATAAAAAGCGGCTTCTCCTTCTACTTCTTCAAACTTAGCCCCAAACTCTTTCATCGCTTCTCTGGCAATATTAGCTGAATACTCCCACATCTCTTTATTTTCAATATCTCCATATTTTTCTTTATTATTATAATCAGGAAGAGACAATTCAAACCAATAATCTTTTATTTTAAAATCGCGATAAACTTCTTCAAATAATTTCAAAACATTAATAAATTCATCTTTAACCTGATTTTTGGCGCAATAAATATGAGCGTCATTCTGACAAAAATTCCTTGTCCTAATTAAACCAGTCAAAGTTCCCGACCTTTCGTAACGATGAATCATTCCAAAATCAGCCAAACGATAAGGCAAATCCCGATAACTTTTCGGAGTATGCTTAAACATCATATGGTGATGAGGACAATTCATTGGCTTTAAATAATAATTTTTTCCTTCTATCTCAATCGGACTATACATATCATCTTTATAATGAGCCAAGTGACCAGATTTTTGATAAAGATCTTCTAAAGCTAAAACTGGAGTTCTAACATAATGATAGCCATATTTAAATTCTTTTTTATACATATAATCTTCCAACTTCTTATAAATAAACGCTCCCTTCGGCAAAAACATTATTAACCCTTGACCAACTCTTTCATCAGTCATAAACAATTCTAATTCTTTACCCAAAAAACGATGATCTCTTTTTTCTGCTTCTTTTAATTGTTTTAAATATTCCTCAAGTTCTTCCTTTGTTTTAAAAGCCAAACCATAAATTCTAGTCAACATTTTATTTCTCTCATCACCCTTCCAATAAGCGCCAGCCAATTTAGTTAACTTAAAAGATTCTAAAGGTATTTCTTTAGTAGAATTTATATGAGGACCTTTACATAAATCAATAAAATTTCCGTTTTTATAAACAGAAATCTCCTCTTTATTATCCATTTCTTCAATTAATTCTAATTTATAAGGTTGATCTTTAAATATCTCTTTTGCTTCTTCTTGAGAGACAACTTTTTTTTCGAATACTACCTCCTTTCTTATTATTTCTTTCATTTTTGCTTCAATTTTAGGTAATTCTTCAGAAGTCAACTTAAACTCTTCTCCTGAATTAGTTTTTACTCCTGAAAAATCAAAATCATAATAAAAACCATTTTCAATTGCTGGACCAATCCCAAATTTAACTCCTGGATATAATTCCTGAACAGCAGATGCTAAAATATGAGCCAAAGAATGACGAATTATGTTAATATCTACATTATTATTTTTACTATTCATATTTTTTAATAACAGAGTTATTATAGTTTTTTATAAAAAGACCTTTATCCTTCTTTCTTAATTTTGATTTATAATTTCTTCTATATTCTCGGCTATAATTTTTGGTTCAGCATCCCGATAATCAACCCTACCAGAAACAAAAACTATTTTATTTTCCTCTAAAACTGAAGGAATTCTTTCAACTAAAGAAGGAAAAACTACCACTTCTCTTTTATCGCTTAAGTCCTCTAATTTAATAAACATCATTGGTTTACCTGTTTTAGTAATAATTTTTTTTATATTTGAAATAATACCTCCAACAAGAACTTTTTGACCTGAAAAAGCGCTTTTAATCTTTCTAAGAGGAGTGGCTTTTTTTTCAAAAATATTTTTCAAATCTTCTAAAGGATGAGCGCTTACATAAAGTCCCAAAAGTTCTTTTTCCCAATTTAATTTTTCAAAATTACTAGCTGGCTGGCAAGAATCCAATTTTATTTCTTCTTCAAATTTAGTATTGCCAAATAAACTATTTTGGCCGTTTAATTTATTTTTTTGTTTCTCTCTTGCCCATTCTAATAATTTTTCTAAATTATGCAATAATTTTTTTCTTTCGCCAAATTCATCAAGAGCGCCTGATTTAATCAAACTCTCCATTGATTTTTTATTAATAAATTTATAATCAATCCTTTTAACAAAATCTTCAATACTCTTAAACTTTCCACCTTTTTTAACTTCTTCAACTATAGCGTCAACTACATTTTCACCTACATTTTTAATTGCTAAAAGACCAAAACGTATTTTATTTTCTCCCGGAACAACAGTAAAATTTTTTAAACTTTCATTAACACTTGGCGCTAAAACTTCAATACCCATTTTTTTGCACTCTTCTATTAAAACAGCAATTCTTTCTGTATCTGCTTTTTCTGAAGTTAAAAGAGAAGCCATAAACTCTACTGGAAAATGGGCTTTTAAATAAGCTGTTTGATAAGCAATCATTGCATAAGCAGTCGCATGAGATTTATTAAAGCCATAACTAGCAAAAGGCAAAATCCATTCCCATATCTTTTGGGCTATCTTTTTATCAATTCCATTTTTAACTGCTCCTTCAATAAATTTTTTTTCTTGTTCTAAAAGCAGATGTTTAATTTTCTTTCCAACCGCCTTTCGCAAAATATCTGCTTCTCCTAATGTAAAACCGGCAATTTCTTGAGCAATTTGCATAATTTGTTCCTGATAGATACAAATACCTTGGGTTTTTTCAAGAATTGGCTTAAGTCGAGGATGAATATAAGCAACCTTTTCTTTGCCGTGCTTCCGATTTATATAATCTGGAATAAACCGCATTGGTCCTGGACGATATAAAGCAACCATTGCAATAATATCTTCAAATTCAGTTGGTTTTAACTGTCGCAAATATCTTTTCATTCCTTCGCTTTCTAATTGAAAAACCCCTGTTGTTTCTGCCCGCTGAAATAATTGATAGGTTTTTTTGTCATCTATAGGAATTTTTTCAATATCAATTTTTTCTCCTCTTATAACATAAATTCTGGCTAAAGTATCTTCAATAATCGTTAAATTTTTTAATCCTAAAAAATCCATTTTTAATAAACCAAGATCTTCAATTGCGTGCATTTCGTATTGAGTAACAATTGATTTTTCGCTTTGAGTTGAATGCTGAAGCGGAATTAGATTTGAAAGAGGTTCAGCTGAAATAACTACTCCGCAAGCATGAGTTGAAGCATGACGAGCAACTCCTTCTAATTTTTTTGCCAAATCTATTAACCGTTGAGCTTTTTCATCGCTTTCATATAATTCTTTAAATTCAGAAACATTATTCAATGTTTTTTCTAAGGAAAAGCCAAAAGGAATCATTTTAGCAATTTTATCACAATAACTATAACTATATCCCAAAGCCCGACCAACATCTCTGATTACTGCTCTTGCAGCCATTGTTCCAAAAGTTATAATTTGAGCAACATTTTCTCTGCCATATTTATTAGCAACATACTCTATTACCTCATCTCGTCGACGATCGGTAAAATCTAAATCAATATCAGGCATTGAAATTCTTTCTGGATTTAAAAATCTTTCAAAAAGCAAATCGTATTTTAAAGGATTAATATTTGTAATATTTAATAAATAAGAAACTAACGAACCAGCTGCGCTTCCTCTTCCAGGACCGACAATTATTCTTTTTTCTTTTGCCCAGTTAACAAAATCTTGAACAATTAAAAAATAACCAGCAAATCCTGTCTCTTTTATCACTGATAATTCATAATCTAATCTTTCTAAAACTTTTTTATCTGGATTTCTACCAAATCTTTTCTCCAAACCTTTTAAACAAAGTTCTCTTAAATATTCGTCATCGCTCTTGTTATTTGGCGTCTCAAAATGAGGTAATCTTGTTTTACCTAAAGTAAATTCAAAATCACACATCTCAGCTATTCGTTGAGTATTTTCAATTGCTTCTGGAATATCTTTAAAATCATCTATCATCTGCTGCGGGGGTCTTAAAGAAAAATCATCTGTCCGCATTGTCAATCTTTCCTTGTCATTCGGATTGGCATTAGTATTAATCAACATTAAAATATCCTGAGCTTCGGCATCTTCAGGTCTTAAATAATGAACATCGTTTGTTGCCACTAAAGGAATATTATATTTTTTTGCTATCTCAATTATTCCTTTATTTGCCTTACTTTGTTCTTTGATATTTGGATGGTGTTGAATTTCTAAAAAGAAATTTTCTTTTCCAAAAATTTCTCTATATTTAAGAGCAGTTTTTTCGGCTTCTTCCATTTTGTTAGCCACGATTAAACGAGGAATTTTCCCAGCTAAACAAGCGCTTAAGGCAATTAATCCCTGAGAGTGCTCTCTTAAAAGATCTTCATCTGCCCGTGGTTTGTAATAAAATCCTTCTAAATGGGCTTTAGTAACAATAGAAATAAGATTTTTATATCCTTCTTTATTCTTTGCTAATAAAACAAGATGATATCTTTCATCATCTATTTTAGGTCTTTTATCTTCTTTTTTATTTTTTGCCAAATAAATTTCACAGCCAATAATTGGCTTGATGCCTCTTTCTTTTGCTTTTTTATAAAATTCAACCGCACCATACATTACTCCATGGTCAGTTAAAGCTAACGAGTCCATTCCTAATTCTTTCGCATAATCCAAAAGTTCATCTATTTTTGGCAAACCATCCAATAAAGAATAGTGACTATGAACATGAAGATGAATAAACTTTTTAGCCATAAACAAAATTAATGTTTCTATATTTTACTCTATTCGCCTTTATTTAGTCAATCTTATAAATTTGATATTATATGTATCTGAACCTAAACATTCTCCCATTTCTCTCTGGGAAAGAAAAACACCTCTTTAATCTTTAATCTTCAATCCTCAATCCTCAATCCTCAATCCTCCCCTTCCCTTTTTATTCCTTCAATCCTCCCTCTTCCCTCTGGGAAGGAAAAACATCTTTTATTTCCTCCCTTTCCTTTGGGAAGGAAAAACATCTTTTATTTCCTCCCTTTCCTTTGGAAAGGAAAAACATCTTTTATTTCCTCCC
>CAZPFE010000011.1:0-13699 GCA_964585805.1 uncultured Candidatus Saccharibacteria bacterium
CCTTAATCCTCCCCCTCCAGAGGAGGGGGAGGAGAGAAAAAGAGAGGAGGGGGAGGAAAAAGAAGAAAAGGGGAGGGGAGGAGAAAAAGAGAAGGGAGGAGGAAAAGGAAAAAAGATGATGAATTTGAATTTACAAATAAAATTAAAATAATTAAATATTATAATTTTAATTTTGAATTATGCGTGTAGAAGATCTTGAGTCAATTAGGATAAAATTAGCTTCGCCAGAAGATATTCTTAGATGGAGTTGTGGCGAAGTAACAAAACCAGAAACAATTAATTATAGAACTCAACGGCCTGAGAAAGATGGACTTTTTTGTGAAAGAATTTTTGGACCAACAAAAGATTATGAATGTTATTGTGGAAAATATAAGAGGATTCGTTATAAAGGGATAATTTGTGATAGGTGTGGTGTAGAAGTTACTCATTCTTCAGTAAGAAGAGAAAGAATGGGACATATTAAACTTGCTTCTCCAGTTTCCCATATTTGGTTTTTAAAAGGGGTTCCTTCCAGTATAGGAATGGTTTTAGATATTTCTATTCAGCAGTTGGAGAAGGTGGTTTATTTTGTTTCTTATATTATTACTTCAGTAGATGAAGAAGCAAAAAAGGAAGTTGAAGAGCGGTTGGAAGAAGAATATAAATCAAAAGTAAAAGATTTAAAAGCAACGATAAAAAATAAGAAAGAGTTGTTGGCAAAGTTAGAAGAAGTGAAGAGGGCGCGAGAAAAAACAAAAGAAGAGATTGCTCAAATTAAACCTTTAAAAGTTCTTTCTGAGGTAGAGTATTATGAATATTCTTTAAAGTATGGAGAAATTTTTGAGGCAGGAATTGGAGCTGAAGCTTTAAGAGATCTTATTAAAAAAGTTGATTTAAATAAAGAAATAGAAAGTTTAAAAGAAAGAATAAAAGAAGAAACTGGAATAACTAAACGAAAACTTTTAAAAAGATTAAAGGTTTTAGAGGGAATGGTTAGGGCTGGAATTAAGCCAGAGTGGATGTTTCTAACTGTTTTACCAGTTTTGCCGCCTGATTTAAGGCCAATGGTTCAGCTTGATGGAGGGCGTTATGCTTCTTCTGATCTTAATGATCTTTATAGAAGAGTGATTAATCGAAATAATCGTTTGAAATATCTTTTAGAAATTGAAGCTCCAGAAGTAATTGTTAGAAATGAAAAAAGAATGCTTCAAGAAGCAGTTGATGCTTTGATAGATAATAGTATGAGAAAAGGAGTGGTAACAACTGCTACTACAGGTGGAAAGAGATTGTTAAAATCATTAGCAGATATTATTAAAGGAAAGAAAGGAAGGTTTAGACAAAATCTTTTGGGTAAAAGAGTGGATTATTCGGGAAGATCAGTAATTGTGGTTGGTCCTCGTTTAAAATTACATCAATGTGGAATTCCAAAAAAAATGGCATTAGAGTTATTTAAACCGTTTGTTATTAGAAAAATTTTAGAAAGAGAACTTGCTTATAATGTTAGGAAGGCAGGTCGTTTAATTGAGCAACAGACAGATGAAATTTGGGCTATTTTAGAAGAAGTGGTGAAAGATAAGAAAGTTCTTTTGAACAGAGCTCCAACTCTTCACCGTTTAGGTATACAGGCTTTTCAGCCAATTTTAATAGAAGGAGAAGCAATCCGTTTACATCCTTTAGTTTGTAAAGCATTTAATGCTGACTTTGACGGTGATCAAATGGCAGTTCATCTTCCTTTAAGTGATAAAGCCCAAGAGGAAGCAAGTGAAATAATGCTTTCTTCTCACAATTTATTAAAACCAGCTACAGGAACACCAATTGTAACACCTACTCAAGATATAGTTCTTGGTTGTTATTGGTTGACTAAAATCGTAAAGGAAAAATCAAAACAAGAGATTAAAATTTTTTCAAGTCAAGAAGAGGCGATTATGGCTTATGAGTTAGGAAAAATAGATCTCAGGGAATCAATTCTTTTACCTAAAGAAAAAATAATTAAAGGAGGAGTAGAAGAAATAGAAGGATTAGAAGATAATGGTTTAGTGAAAACTTCAGTTGGAAGAATAAAATTTAATGAGGTTTTACCTGAAAGTATTCCTTTTGTTAATTATTTAGTTAACTCTAAAAAATTGAATAAGATAGTTAATCAGATTATTATTCAATGTGAAGATAAGATAGAAGTAGAGATGTATTTAGATAATATTAAAGAACTTGGATTTGAAGCAGCGACTATTTCAGGAATAACTTGGGGTATGGATGATTTGGTGGTACCTAAAGAAAAGAAAAAGATACTTGAAGAAGCTCAAAAGGAAGTTGATTTAATTATAACGCATTATCAAAATGGTTTGCTTTCAAAAGAAGAAAAAAGCAATAAAATTATTGAGATTTGGACAAGAGCAAAAAGTAAATTAAGCGAACTTGTCCCTAAATCTTTACCAGAAAATGGTTCAGTTTTTGCAATGATTGATTCTGGCGCTCGAGGTTCCTGGACTCAACCTCTTCAAATGGCAGGGATGAAAGGGCTTGTTATTAACCCAGCAGGAAGAATTATTGAAATGCCAATTAAACATTCTTTTAAAGAAGGTTTTGATGTTTTAGAATATTTTATTTCTACTCATGGTGCCAGAAAAGGAACTGCAGATACTGCTTTAAGGACTTCTCAAGCAGGTTATTTAACGAGAAGATTAGTAGATGTTGCTCACGATGTTATAGTGATGGAGGAAGATTGCGGAGATACAGAAGGTTTAGAAATTTTCAAAAAAGAAGCAGATGAAATAGGTCAAAAATTTATTTATAAAATTGTAGGAAGAATTGTTTTAGAAGATATTGTTTCTCCTAAAAATAAGAAGATAATTATTAAGAAAGGAGAAATTATTGATTGGGATACAGCAGAGAAAATAAAAAATGAAGAAGTGGAAAAAGTAATAGTAAGATCTCCTCTTACTTGTAAATCAGTGAGAGGTATTTGCCAGAAGTGTTATGGTTGGGATATGGGTTATGATAAATTAGTTGAATTAGGAGAAGCGGTAGGAGTAGTTGCTGCTCAAGCAATTGGAGAACCAGGAACTCAATTAACTTTAAGAACTTTTCATGCTGGTGGAGTAGCAGGAGGCAGTGATATTACTCAAGGTTTGCCGCGAGTGCAAGAAGTTTTTGAAGCAAGAATTCCAAAAGGAAAGGCAGAAATTTCTTTTGTTAATGGTAAAGTAATAGATATTACACCTGATAAGATTATTAGGATTGAGATTTCTTCTTCTGATAAGAGTGGTAATGAAGAAAAATCAAAAAAGAAAAATAATTCAAAAAGAAAGAAAGAGATTGTGGAATATAAAATTCCACCGCGGGCAGTAATTTTAGTAGAAAAGGGTCAAGAAGTGAAAATTGGTCAGCAATTATGTGAAGGAAGTTTGGAATTAAAAGAAGTTTATAAAACACGAGGCGAAAAAGAAACAAAGAAATACATTCTTCAAGAAATTCAAAAAATTTATGTTTCCCAAGGAGCTCTTATTCATGATAAGCATCTTGAGGTGATAATTAGACAAATGTTTTCTAGAGTAAGAATAAAAGAAGCAGGAGATAGTAGGTTTGTGATAGGAGAAATTGTTGAAAAAGCAAGCTTTATCGAAGAAAATAAGAGATTAGAAAAAGAAGGTAAACAACCAGCAAAAGCAGTGCCAGTCTTATTAGGTATTTCGAATGTTGCTTTGACAACAGATTCATTTTTGTCAGCTGCTTCTTTTCAAGAAACTTCACGAGTACTAATTAAGGCTTCGCTTGAGGCAAAGGAAGATAAGTTAAGAGGATTAAAAGAAAATGTTATTATTGGTAAACTAATTCCAGCAGGAACAGGCTTTAGAAATAAGTAGTTTTACCTTAACTCTAATTGCTAACCAATTTAGTAAGGGTTTGATTGTTATTATTTTCTTTCTCTATCTTAATTACTTTCAATCCTCCTCTTTCTTTTTCTTTCCCTCATCCTCCCCTTTCTTTTTTATTTCAATTCTTCCACTTCTCTTTAGGAAGGAAAAACATTTTTTCAATCCTCCCCCTTCCCTTTGGGAAGGGGGAGGTGAGGAGGGGGATGGGGAATAAAACCTCCCCCTCCTTTTTCCTCCCCCTCCAGAGGAGGGGGAGGAAATGAGAGAATAAATTTTCCCTCCAGAGGAGGGGGAGAAAAAAAGAGGAGGGGGGAGAAAAGTAAAAGGAAGGAAGAGGAAGGAAGAGGAAGGAAGAGGAGAGGAGAGGAGAGGAGAGGAGAGGAAAAAATGAGAAATCTTTAAGAATTTAAGAATTGAATTTTCTCTTACAATTGCGAAGTTATAATTAAAACAATTGATATTGTTTTTTAAAGAAAAGAATTGTAAGATATAAAAATGGAATTACAATTTAAAAAATAAAATTATGATAAAAGAAATTCATGGGTTTAAAACTGAATACGATGAGAAAACAGAAAAAGCAGTTGACTATTTAGCAAATGATTTAGATAAAGAAGAAGCAAGAGTATTTTTTGATCAAGCAAAACTACGGGGCTATGCAGAATTTGAGGACGATGATGAAGGTCAATATACTTTAAAATATAAAGGAGATAATTTATATCTATTAATTAGAAGAAATTAAGAATTAATTTAATGACTGAAAAACAAAAAGAATTTGTCATTGCTGTTGGCGGTTCGCTTATTTGTCCAGAGGAGATTAATTTTAAATTTTTGAAAAGTTTTTCTGATTTTATAAAGAAAGAAATTCAGAATAAGAAAAAGTTTGTTTTAGTTGTTGGAGGCGGCGGAGTAGCGAGAAAATATCAAGAAGGCGCTTCAAGATTTGGCAATATTTCAGATGAAGACAAAGATATAATTGGAATTCAAGCAACAAAGGTTAATGCTCATTTTTTAAGGGTAATTTTTCAATTAAAAGAATCCAGAGAAGGATTTATTTTTGATAAAAGATTTAAGTTTAAAAATTTTGCCAAATCACCTCTTTTAATTGCTTCTGGCTGGAAGCCGGGTAATTCTACTGATTTTGTGGCTGTTCAAATAGCGGTTGATTTTGGGATAAAAAGAGTAATTATTTTAGGAAAACCAGATTATGTTTATACTGCTGACCCTCAAAAAAGTAAAAAAGCAAAACCAATTGAAGCAATGAAGTGGTCAGAGTATTTAAAAATGATTCCTTCTTCCTGGAAGCCGGGTCTTCACTCACCAGTTGATCCTTTAGCTGCTAAATTAGCAAAAAAGAAAAAAATAGAAGTAATTGTTACTAACTGGAATTTGAGGAATTTTAAAAATATCCTTGAAAACAAAAAATTTAAAGGAACTCTTATTTATTAAAAATCTAAAATAATGGATAACTTATTTATAAGTCAGCAACAAAATCAAAAAGAAAAAAGAATTTTTTCTGTTTCTGATTATATTCAGATATTAAATGAAGGTTTGAAAGGATTTGAATCAAAAATCATTGGAGAAGTAAGCGAGGTTAATGCTGGTCCAACAGGGCATATTTATTTTACTTTAAAAGATGATAAAGACGAAAGCATTTTAAGGTGCGTGATTTGGCGAGGTAATTATAATCTTTACGGAATTAGATTAGAAGAAGGAATGAAGATAATTGTTTCTGGTTGTCCTAATTTGCATTCAAAATATGGCTTTAAATTTATTGTTAATGTAATTGAATTAGCAGGGGAAGGAATATTGAAAAAAGAATATGAGCGATTAAAACGGCAGCTGGAGAAGGAAGGACTTTTTTCTTTAGAAAGAAAAAAAGCAATTCCTGATTTTCCTCAAAAAATTGGTTTGATAACAGCTGAGCAAGGGGCGGCAATAAATGACTTTTTGAATAATTTAGGAAAATATGGTTATAAAATTAAATTTTTGGATTCTCGGGTTGAAGGTCAAGCAGCGGTTAAAAGTTTAATTTCAGCAGTTGAATATTTTCAAGAAACAGGAGGAATAGATGTTTTAGTGATTATTAGAGGCGGAGGAAGTTTAGAAAGTCTTCAGGCTTTTAATAATGAAATTTTGGTGCGAAAGATAGCCGATTGTCCTTTTCCAGTTATTTGTGGAATTGGTCATGATAGAGATGTTCCTCTTGTTTCTTTAGTGGCGGATAAAGCTGTTTCTACACCGACAGCAGTGACAAAAGTTCTTAATGAGAGTTGGGAGAGAGGTATAAACGAGATATTATTTTTTGAAAAAGAGATAGTTTATAAGTATCAAGAAATGTTAAGAAAAACAAATTATTATTTAGAGGAATTGTCAAACCAATTAAATAGGCAGTTTAATACTCTTTTTCAAAAATTTGAAAAATTGGTTGGCAGGTTTAAATCTCTTTTAATAGAGATTGGTTATAGTATTAAGAACTTAAAGAGAATTGTTTTTGAAAGTCAAAATTTTCTTTTTGAGAATTTTATAAAATGGATTAAAGATAGTAATGATTTTTTAAATGTTGCTGAAAAACAATTAAAAATTTTTGATCCAACCCGCCAATTGAAGTTTGGCTACAGTATAGTTTATTCAGGAGGAAAGATAATAAAAAGCGTTAGGCAGGTGAAAAGAGGAGAGGAGGTTAATATTCGGGTCTCTGACGGCAAAATAAAATCTGGAATAAAGGATATAGAAGGGTTATGAAAATAATGAAGGAATAATATATTTTGCAAAAAATAATATATTGTTATAAAGTGAAAAATAAATTAAATTTTCCTGTTGAATAACAGGTTTTTATTTTGAAAATTGACAAAAGGTTTTAGTTTGTTAGATTAAAAGTACAAGGTTTTTATTATTAAACAAGTAAAATTATGGAGAGAAAAAAATTTAATATTAAAAATTCACTAAAAGAGTTAGAAGCAATTATTAATTGGTTTGAAAAACAAGAAGAGATGGATGTAGAGCTTGGATTAGAAAAAGTGAAACAAGGCGCGGCTATTATAAAAGAAAGCCGAAAAGAATTAAAAAAACTGGAAAATGAATTTGAAAAAGTAAAAAAAGAGCTTGAAGAAGAGGAAGAAGAAAATGAAAATTTCTAAAGAACAAATTAATTTTGTTTTAGAATGGATTTAGGAATTAATAAGTTAAACAAAGAACAAAAAGAAGCGGTGCTCCACAAAGAAGGACCGCTCTTAATTGTGGCTGGAGCAGGGACAGGGAAAACAACAGTGATTACAAAAAAGATTGCTTATTTAATAAATGAAGGATTGGCTTCGCCTGAGGAAATTTTAGCTGTTACTTTTACTGATAAAGCGGCAAATGAAATGGAAGAAAGGGTAGATAGTTTATTGCCGATAGGTTATCTTGATTTATGGATTTCTACTTTTCATTCTTTTTGCGAGCGGATTTTGAGAGAACGGGGATTAGATATTGGTCTTTCAACTGATTTTAAACTAATTGATACAGCCGGAAGTTGGCGGTTAATCAGGCAAAATTTAGATAAGTTCCCTTTGAATTATTACAAGCCGTTGGCAAACCCGACAAAATTTATAAATGCTTTGATTTCTCATTTTTCCCGTTGTAAAGATCAAGGTATTCTACCAGAAGATTATTTAAAGTATAGTGAAAAATTTAAAACTAATTTGACTGATTTGCCAGAAGATGAAGAAAAAGAAAGAATCAAAGAAGTTGCTGAAGCTTATCATATTTATCAAAGGCTTCTTTTGGAAAATAATTTTTTAGATTTTGGTGATTTGATAATTTATACTTTAAGACTTTTTCAAAAAAGAAAAAATATTTTAGAGGAATATAGAAAGAAATTTAAATATATTTTAGTAGACGAATTTCAAGATACTAATTGGGCTCAATATGAATTAGTAAAAATGCTTGCTGCTCCTCAAAATAATTTAACCGTTACTGCTGATGATGACCAAGCAATTTATCGCTTTAGAGGCGCTTCTTATAATAATATTATTCAATTTCGGAAAGATTTTCCAAATTTAAAAGAAATTGCTTTAATCAAAAATTATCGCTCTACACAGAATATTTTAAATCTTTCTTATAAATTTATCCAAGCCAATAATCCAGACAGATTGGAATATGTTAGTGGATTAAATAAAAAATTAGAAGCAGTAAAAGAAGAAAAAGGAATTATTGAGTATTTATTTTTTAGGAGTTTAGATGAAGAAGCTCAAGGAGTGGCTAATAAAATTATTGAAATTTTAAAGAAAGACAAGGAGGCGAGTTTAAATGATTTTGTTATTTTAGTAAGAGCAAATGACTCTGCCTTGCCTTTTCTTCGGGCTTTAGAAAGGGCAGGAATTCCTTATCAATTTTTGGCTTCTCGGGGATTATATTCCAAGCCTATTATTTTAGATGTAATTTCTTATTTGCGGGTTTTAAATAATTCTTATGAAGATGCCGCTTTATTTAGGATTTTGAATAGTCCGGTTTTGGATTTTCCTTTAGAAGATATAAATAAGATTACTTATTATGCTAAAGCAAGAACAAAGTCAATTTATGAATCTTTAAAAGATATTTCTTTAATTCCTGATATTTCTCAAAAAGCGGTTGAAAAAGCAAGTTTTTTGTTGTCTCTTTTAAATAGGCATAATCTTTTAGCGCGAGAAAGAAGTGTCTCTGAAGTTTTTATTAACTTTTTGGCTGATTTTGGTTATTTAAAATATTTAACTGACAAAGAAAAGGAAAAAGATTTTGATTATCTTAATCAATTTTACAAAAAGATAAAAGAGTTTGAAAGTTCTGCCTTAGATCCAAGTTTAAAAAATTTTTTAGATGAAATAACAATGGAGATAGAATCCGGCGAGCAAGGGAGATTAAACTTTGATCCTGATAAAGGTCCGGAAGTGGTGAAAATAATGACTATTCACGGCGCAAAAGGATTGGAGTTTAAATATGTTTTTTTGGTTAGTATGGTTGATAAGAGATTTCCTGCTATTAATCGTCGGGAGCCAATTGAAATGCCTCAAGAATTAATGAAAGATATCATTCCAGAAGGCAATGTTCATCTTCAAGAAGAAAGAAGGCTTTGTTATGTAGCAATGACAAGAGCGAAAAAAGGATTATTTTTTACTTCAGCTGAAGATTATGGCGGCGAAAGAAAGAAAAAGCCATCTCGTTTTTTAGTTGAAATGGGTTTTTCTAAAGAAAATAATTTTTCTCAGTTAGAAGGAGAGTTAAAAATAAAAAAAGAAGAGGATATTTTTTTGAAAAGACAAAAAGAAAAAAATATTTTGCCGCCTCATTTTTCATTTTCCCAAATAACTGCTTATGAAAATTGCCCTCTTCAGTATAAATTTGCCCATATTTTAAGAGTTCCTGTTAGGGGTAAGGGTACTTTTTCTTTTGGAAAAACAATTCATAATACTCTTTATAATTTTTTAAAACTATTTTTAGAAAAGAAAAAAACTAATCAAAAAAATTTATTTTCTAAAGAAATCAATAATCAGGTAGAGGTAAAAGATATTGTTAAATTAGAGGAACTTATAAAAATTTATGAAGAAAATTGGATTGACGAATGGTATGAAGATAAAATTCAAAAAGAAAAGTATTATAAAAAAGGTAAAGAAATTTTAAAGAATTTTTATCAAGAGTTTTTAAAAAACCCTCCGGAAATAGCAAGGATAAAAGGAAGAATTGCTTTAGAGATACCTTTTAAATTGAAAATTGGAAAGGAAATATTTTTTGGAGTAATAGATAGAATTGATAAGGAAGAAGGAAAAATCAAAATAATTGATTATAAAACAGGAGATTTGAAGGAAAAATTTAGTTTTGACGATAAAAAACAATTGTTAATTTACCAAATTGCGGCTGAGCAAGTTTTTAATCTTCAAAATATTGAGCTTGCTTATTATTATTTAGAGGAAGGGAAGATGATTTCTTTTCAAGGGACAGAAGAAGAAAAGAATAAAGCTTTAGAAAAAATAAAAGAGATTATAGAAAAAATTAAAGAAGGAGATTTTGAGCCTACTCCTGGTTGGCAGTGTAAATCCTGCAATTTTAAAGATATTTGTCCTTATGCAAAAAAATAATTTTAAAAATGGGAGAATAGAAGAAGAAAAATTTGAAAAGTTTATAGAAGAAGCTCTTAAAGAATTCCCAAAAAAAATTTTAAAAGAAATTAAAAATTTGACTATTTGTGTAGAAGACGAACCAACGCCTTTTCAGTTGGAAAAATTGGGAAAAAGGAAAAATTTTTTAATTCTCGGTTTATATGAAGGTCACCCTCAAATTAAGAGAGGTAATTACGCTCAGATATTGCCTGATAAGATTACTATTTTTAGAAAGCCAATTGAAAAAGTGGCTAAGACAGAGGAAGAGGTTAAAGAAATTGTAAAAAGAACAGTTTGGCATGAAATAGGTCATCACTTTGGCTTAAATGAGGAAGAAATAACAAAAATTCAAGCTAAAAAATTTCAAAAATAGAAGTTTCATTTTTCTTTTCTCTATTGTAGCAGAGGGCATTATGGCGGAGGGCAGACCTCCGCTGTTTTTATAGTTGAAGAGAGAGGAAGGAGGGAAAAAGGAGGAAAAAAGGAGGAAAAAAGGAGGAAAGAAAAACATCTCTTTAATCCTTCCCTCTTTTTTAAATCCTCCCTCTTCCTTTCCCCTGGGAAGAAAAACATTTTATCTAATCCTCCCCTTCCCTTTTTTCTCCATTCCTCCCCCTTCCCCTTGGGAAGGGGGAGGTGAGGAGGGGGATGGGGAATAAAACCACCCCCACCTTAATCCTCCCCCTCCTCTGGAGGGGGAGGAGAGAGTAAAGAGAGGAGGGGGAGGAGAGAGTAAAGAGAGAAGGGGGAGGAAGAAAGTAAAGAGAGGAGGGGGAGGAAAAAAGAGGGGGTATTTGGATAAAGGCAGACCTCGCAAACCTCGCTCCTTTCCTTCTTCTGGAGGGAGGTGGGAATATATAGCAATTACAAACAAGAAAATTAAGATAAACTAATTTCCTTTTTCTATTCGGCGGACATATTCTTCTTTTTCTGTGTTTATTTCAATAATATCTCCTTCTTCAATGAAAAGAGGAACGGCAATTTCTGCTCCTGTTTCTAAAGTAACAATTTTATTTCCTGATTGGGCGCGGTCTCCTTTTATTCCTGGTGGAGATTGAGTTACTTTTAATTGAATTTTAATTGGTAGTGAGATATTAATTATTTTGTCATTAAAAATTATTCCTTCTACTATTTGATTTGGTTTAAGAAATTTGGCTCCACTGCCTATTTGTTCTTCGCTTAATTCAAACCTATTTTTTGGGTTGTTTTCTTCAGCAAAAACAAACTTTCCCCGATGAGAGTAAATAAATTTTGCTTTTATTTTTGTTATTTCTGCTTCTTCTACACTATCAGCTGGATGAAATGTTTTTTGAATTATATTGCCGGTAATTAGATTGCGGAGTTTTGTTTGAAGAACAGAATGACCTCTTCCTTTAAACATTGTAGAGGATTCAATTACTTCATAAGGTTCTTTATCAATTATTATTTGAACACCTTTTTTAATTTCTGAGTAAGATAGCGTCGCCATAGCCGTTTTTAAATTCTTCAGCTGTCATTATTTTTTTTCCTTCAGGCTGAAGTTTTTTAATTAATAAATAATCATTTTTATCAGTTTTAATCCAAAGACCTTTTTTGCTTTCTTTTAAAGAAGAGAAAAATTCTGCCTCTAAAATTTTTGTTCTTAAAATTTTGCCTGATTTTTTAAAAAAAGTAAAGGTGCCGGGCCAAGGATAAAATGCCCTGATTTTTCTTTCAATTTCTTTGGCTGATCTTGACCAATCGATTTTTCCGTCTTCTTTTTTAATAATTTTTGTGTAAGTGGCTTTTGATTCGTCTTGAGTTTGGGGTTTAATTTTTTTATTTATCCATTTAGGAATAGTTTCAATAATTAAATCTGCTCCTAATTTGGCTAACTTTATTTTTAATTCAGGGAAATAAATTTTTTTTGGGATATTTATTTTCTTTTGATTAAGAATGGGTCCGTGATCTATTTTTTCATCCATTAGAATTAAAGAAACGCCGCTTTCGGTTTCTCCATTTAAGATAGTAGTTTGGATAGGAGACGGTCCTCTGTATTTTGGCAAAAGAGAAGGGTGAATGTTGATAAAGCCAAATTTAGGGATTTTTAAGATTTCAATTGGGATTATTTGTTTATAATCTGAGACAATTGCCAAATCCGGTTTTATATTTTCTATTTTTGGCTTTAAATCTTTGATTTTTTCTGTCTGAATTAAGGGGATATTATTTTTTTGGGCTGAAATTTTAACTGGCGGAGAGGTAATTATTTTTTTTCTACCAACTGGTTTATCCGGATTGGTGAAAACTAAAGATGGTTTATATTTGCTTTGGCTAATTTTTTCTAAAATTAAAGCTCCAAACTCTCCGCTGGCAAAAAAAATTATTTTAATTTCTGATATTTTTTCTTTCATTTTTTATTTTATTATTTTCCATTCAATTTCTTCTTCTTTGCCGGCAAATTCAAGCCATTCTCCTTCAGGAGTAATAACATACCATTTCTTTTTTGTTTCTGACCAGACCATTGGATCGCCGTGATAGAAAGGCTTCTTAACAATTTCTTTTGGTTTTAATCTGTCTAATTCCAGCCATTTTTTAAAAACGGTTTCAATAGCATAATCTAAATTTCTTGAATTTGCCCAATCCGCAACTTTTTTAATTGCTTTTTTTGCTTTCTCTATTGAGCCGGCTAATTCTAAAAGTTGTTTTGCCGGCTTAGTAAATCTTGAATAAATTATTTTTCTTTTTTTAGCGCTTTTTTTTAATTCTTGCAGAGAAACTCCTTTTGTTTCAAAATAAAAAGTGATTATTTGGCGGATAGCAGTTTCTTCTTTTAGTTCTTGGTAATATTTTATTTTTTTCTTGGTCAGAAATTCTTCTATTTTTTGGGCAATACTTTTTCCAATGCCCGGGATTTTTTCCAAGCCCTTTAATCCTTTCTCTTTATATATTTCAGAAACATCTTTCTCTAAGTTTTGTAAAGCTTTGGCTGCTTTTTGATAAGCTCGAATTCTAAATTTACTTTCTCCTTTAATATCTAAAAGAGTGCTTATTTCTGAAAATAGTTGAGATAATTTTTGATTATTTTTATTAGTCATAGAAGAAGAGAATAAGCGTTTCTATTCATATTTTTTAGCAGAAAAGCAGTAAATTTCAAACTCTTCCTGATAAGGATTTATTCCTCCTTTTTGAGCAGCAATCAAAACTTGATCTTGGGCTTTGGAAATACCTTCTAAATTAGGCAGGAGAAGACCTGACTTAAAGCCGCTTTTTACTAAAACGCCATATTTTTTAGGATTTAAACCAAGTTTTCTTAGATTATCTTCTTTTAATTCTTTTAATTCTTGGATTTTCCCTTTGAATTCAGGCTTATCTAAAATATAAACTTCATAAGAAAGTTGATTGAGTTCTTTTGGTTGGATGGGATCAAAGCGATAATCATTAACCGCGGCGTTAATAGCATTTGAGATTATTTCTTCAGCAATGTTATTTTTTGTTGGTAAATAAGTGCCGATACATCCTCTTAATTCATTATTCTTTTTTATTGTAACAAAAACACCGCTTTTTTTGTTTAAAAGTTCTTTAGGTAAATTTAAAGGAGGAGAAATTATTATTCCTTTTTTAAGATAATTTTCAACTGCTGATTTAGCAAGTTTAAGAATTGCTTGTTTCAACATATTTTTTTGGATTTATTTATAATTGCTAACCCATCCCCTTCCTTTTTCCTCCCCCTTTCCTTTTTATTATTCTCCTCCCCCTCCTCTGGAGGGGGAGGATTAAGGA
>CAZPFE010000012.1:0-13483 GCA_964585805.1 uncultured Candidatus Saccharibacteria bacterium
TCCTCCCCCTTCCCTTTGGGAAGGGGGAGGATGTGAGAAGGATATTCCCCTTCTTTTAAAAAAAAGGGATGTAAGGGGTATTTTTCTTCTCATCTCTTATTTTCTCTACTCCCTCCCCCCCCTCCTCTGAAGGGGGAGGATTAAGGAGGGGGAGGGTATTTTGAATTTTGGATTTTAGTCATTTGAATTTATTTAGGATTTGGGATTTTGAATTTTGAATTTAACTATTTTTGCGCTTTGAGTTTTGCGTTTAAATCAGTTTTGACTTTTAAGATTTAATTTACAATTTAATTTTGTTATCAAGGTGGTTGGGTACACAGATAAATTATTTTCCTTTAGCAACTACCATTCCCCATACTTCTTTTGCTCCTGCTTTTTTTAAGGTTTTTGCTCCTTCTTCTATTGTTGCTCCAGTAGTAAAGATATCATCAACAAGGATTATTTTTTGATTATGAATAAGATGTTGATTTTGACAAGCAAATGAATTTTTTAAATTTATTTCCCGCTCTTTTTTATTTAAAGTTGCTTGATTAAATGTTTTTCTTTTTCTGACAAGAACATTATTTAAAAATTGGGTATTTAAAAAAGCGGCAAGATGTTTGGTAATTTCTTCAGATTGATTAAATCCTCTTTCTTTAAGTTTTGATTTATGAAGAGGAATTGGTATTAAGAGGAAGGACGAAAAGTCAACATTTTTGTTTAAAGCGAGGAGGTGTTCAATAATTAGATAAGAAAGGGGAAGAGATAATTCTTTAAGGCGGTTGTATTTGAATTCATAAATTAATTTTTTTATAATAAAATTATCGTAAGTAGTAGAAAAGTAGAGACCGTTTAGATATTTTTTTCTTCTACAAGAAGGACAAGTTCTTCCGTCAAGGGTAATTTTAGGCGGAGAACAAAAAGGGCAGTATTGGCGTTCGTTTATTTCAATTAAAGAAAGGCAGTCTTGGCAGATGTAAGTTTTTTCTTTGCCGCAGATTAAACAGGTTTTAGGAAAAAGAAAATCTAAAAATAGTTGTTTAGCCTTGATTAGAAATTTCAGCATGGTAAACTAAATTAATTAAAGTAAAATAAATCTGTAATCTATGTTTCAATCACTCGCTAAAATTTTTCAAAGAAAACCAAAAAAGTTTTTAGGAATAGATATTGGAACTTCATTTATTAGAGTAGTAGAAATTGGCAAAAAAGGAAATAATTATATCCTTAGTAATTATGGAGAATTAGACGAGTCTTTTATTAAAGGGGAAGTTTTTAGGACATCTGAAAAAAATGCTTTTTCTTTGTCTGATAAAAATATAGCTGAAGCTATAAATGTGATTTTAGAAGAAGCAGAGATAGAAACAAAAAAAGTAAGTTTTTCTATTCCTGATTTTTGCAGTTTTTTTGTAGATTTTGAACTGCCGATAATGGATAAAAAAGAAATAAAAGAAGCAATATCTTATCAGGTAAAGCCTTCTATACCCTTACCTATAAATGAAGTAAGTTTAGATTGGTTAATTATAGAAGGCGAACCTTCCAAAACTCCAGTTAAAGTGTTAGTAGCAGTAGTTCCAAACGAAGTGATTGCTCAATACCAAAAAATTGCCAAGTTAATTGGGTTAGAATTGAAATTTTTAGAATCAGAAGTTTTTGCTTTATCAAGAATAATTTCTGAAAAGATTAAAAAGGATAAAATTAAAAAAGACAATGTTATAGGTTTAGTTGATATTGGCGCTGCTAGTATGACTTGTAGCATTATTGATGAAGGAGTTTTAAAGAATAGTTATAGTTTTAATATAGGAGGCGCTGAGTTGACAAAAATTATAGACAAATCATTAGACATAGATTATAATGAAGCTGAGAATCTTAAAAGAAAATACGGGCTTTTAGAAAATACTGAGATGGAGGAGTTTTCTAAAAATGTTTTTTTAAAAAATACATTTTCTAAAATTTTAACTCCTTTAGTTGATTCTATGTTAGACGAAATAAAAGGCGTGTTTCGTAGCTTTTATCGTGAGGAGGGAAAAGAGATAGATAAAGTAGTTTTAGCTGGTGGAACATCAATGATGCCTGGATTAAAAGATTACTTTAAAGATAAATTAAATAAAGAAGTAGAAAGAATAGATCCATTTTCCATTGTTAACTATCCGGTAGTTTTAAAATCAGTTTTAAAAGAGATAGGACCTACTTATGGAGTTGCTTTAGGGCTATCTTTAAAAGGATTTGAGTAAAATAAATAAAATTTAATTTTATTTTTATGGCAATAGAACTTGAGAAAAAAAGAAGACTTAATATTTCTAGATGGCCAATTATAATTTTATTTTTCTCTTTCATAGGCATATTGTTTTTAGTTAGTAGTTATTTTTACTTAAATAAAGAATTGGCTGTTATTGAAAATGAAATAGAGGTAAAAAAGGAAAGTTTAAAACCTACTACAGAAGAAAAGGAGATAGAAAAGAAAGTACAGTTGATAAGCGAAAGAATACGATTGTTTCAAAATTTAATTTCAAAGCATAGAGATACTAGCAAAATATTCAGTATTATAGAAAATGATTGCCTTCCAAATGTTCAATTTACTAATTTTAATTTTAATGCCGACAATTTAACAATCAATCTTTCGGGTAAGACAGATAATTTTATCTCGCTTCAACAACAAGTGGATGTATTTAAAGAAGACCAGTTAGTGGATAAAGCGGTTTTATCAGATATGTCTGTTGATCAGGATAATTCAGGAATAACTTTTTCTATTTCTTTGTCTATAAATCAAAAAGTTTTTAATGAAAATAATATAGATTAATTTAAATTTATGTCTCGTTTAAATTATATTTCAGTTGTTAGTATTGTTTTATTATTAATATTTTTAGGAGGTGGTTATTTTATTTGGTTGCCTAAATATCAAGATTTTAAATATCAAAAAAGCGTTCTTGCTCAGTTTGAGGATAATTTTCAAAAAAAAGAAGATTATTATTCTAATTTAAAAAATATTCAAAAGACAATAGAATCTTATCAAGAAGAAGTTAATAAAATTAACGACTCGCTTCCAGAAGAAATTTCTTTACCTGTTTTATTTAATTTTATGAGCAAAGTAATAACAGAAAATGGTTTGATTTTGGATAGTATTAGCGCTTCATCAGGAGAAAATGAAAATTCTACTCAAAATGTAAGAAGAACTAATACAGCGATAGATGAACCAGGATCACTTATTAATGAAGAAGGAGGTGAGATGGCTGCTGTTGGTGGTGCTGGAGAAGAAATTGTTAATGAGATTATTCCTTCTCTTTCTCTCCAGAAATTAACAATTTCTCTTTCCTTAACTGGCAATTATTCTAATTTTAAAAAGTTTTTACAAGCAATTTATAGAAATGCTAAAATAATAGAAGTGAAATCTATTAGTTTTTCTTCGCCCCAAGAAAGCGATTTGTTTAGTATAGATTTATCTTTAGAAACTTATTTTGTTAAAAAAGCAGGAGATATTGCAAGCGATGGACAATCGTCGGAAATAGAGGTAGAGAATGATATATAAATAAAAATTTATTAATTTTAATTTAAAATATGCCTTCTGTTAATTTTGTTGAAGAAAAAAAGAAACAAAAAAGATTAATTGTAGTATTAATAATTATTGTTTTGGTAACAATTGTAATTTTAAAACGAGATTATTTTAGTAAAGAAGGGGGAAAGGGGTTTTTTTCTCAAAGTTCGGTTTCTGTTGTGAATTATCCAGAAATTAAAATAGATTTTAGTGTTTTTGATAATGAATTAGTAAAAAATCTTAGTCCTTTTGAAAGAATTTCTCAGTTTCAAGGAGAAAAGGGAAGAGATAATCCGTTCCTACCTTATTAGTAGAGTTTTTTGATTTTGAATTTAAAATTTTATAATTTGGATTTTTAGTAAAAAATGAGCCTGATTCAAGAATTAGTAAAAAGAGGGATTTTAGAAAAATCAAAAGCGACTGCATTAGAATACGAAGTAAAAGCAACAGGTAAGAAAGAAGAAGAGATCTTGTTGGAGAAAAAAATCGTTTCAGAGGATTTTTTATTTGGTTTAAAGAGTAAACTTCTGAAGATACCTTTAATAACAGTTTCCCCTTCAGATGTTTCTTTAAAAGCATTAGAAGTTATTCCAGAAGAATCAGCAAAATATTATAAAATTATTCCTTTAAAAAAGGAAGGAAATAAATTAGAGATAGGAATGGTTTATCCTGATGATCTAAAGGCGCGGGAAGCAATAGATTTTTTGGCTAGAAGAGAGAATTTTAGTTATCAAATTTTTCTTTTAACACCAACAAATTTTGAGTATCTTTTAAAAAGATATCATAATCTTAAGAAAGAAGTAAGCAGAGCGTTAGAGGAGCTTGATTCTGAGTTAAAAGTTAAAGAGACAAAGATAAAAAAAGAGGAAATTGAAAGGATAGTAGAACAAGCACCAATCTCAAAGATAGTGGCAGTGATTATTAGGCACGCGGTAGATGGTAATGCATCAGATGTTCACATTGAACCAGAGAGAGAAAGATTGAGGGTAAGATTTAGGTTAGATGGATTGCTTCATTCTAGTATTTTTCTTCCTCTTCGGATTGCGCCAGCAGTAGCTACAAGAATTAAAATACTTTCTAATTTGAAAATTGATGAAACAAGGATTCCTCAAGATGGACGTTTTTCAGTTACAATTGAGGGGAGAAGTGTAGATTTTAGAGTTTCTACCTTCCCAACTATTTTAGGGGAGAAGGTAGTAATGAGAATTTTAGATCCTTCTCAAAGAAAAATTAATTTTAAAGAATTGGGTTTGTCTGGGCATAATCTTGAAGTTTTAGAACGGGGATTGAAAAAATCATATGGAATGATTTTAGCAACAGGACCTACTGGTTCAGGAAAAACTACTACTCTTTATGCTATATTGGGAATTCTTAACAAAGAGGAAGTGAATGTGATAACTTTAGAAGATCCAGTAGAATATTTAATTGATGGAGTTAATCAATCTCAAATTAAACCAGAGATAGGATATACTTTTGCCAGCGGTCTTAGATCAATTTTAAGGCAAGATCCAGATATTTTAATGGTTGGAGAAATTAGAGATGAAGAAACTGCTTCTTTGGCTATTCACGCTACTTTAACAGGTCATACGGTTCTTTCTACTTTGCACACTACAAATACGATAGGAGTAATTCCTCGGTTGATAGATATGGGAATTCAACCATTTCTTTTGCCTCCGACTTTAAATATTATGATTGCTCAAAGATTAGTGAGGAAGTTATGTCCTTACTGCAAGAGAAAGATAGAAGTACCTAATAAAGAAATGGAGAAGATGATAATAAAAGAAATAGAAGATCTTCCTCCCGAGACCAAGAAGAGTGTTAAGTTAGATAAACCTCTTTATATCTATGAAGCAGTTGGATGTAAAAGATGTAATAATACTGGTTATTCGGGAAGAGTTGGTATTTTTGAAATTTTAGAGATGACACCTTCTTTGGCAAAATTAGTGTTAAAAAAACCGGCAGAGGAAGAGATTTTGGAAGAGGCAAAAAAGCAGGGAATGATTACAATGAAACAAGATGGAATTTTAAAAGTATTAAATGGAATTACTTCAATAGAAGAAGTATTAAGGGTTGCAGAAGAAAAATAGTTAGTTAAAATAAGAAGTATAAATAATGTACTATCCAATTAATTCGGTGATGAGATAAAAAATAGTTTTCTAAAGTTATTTGGGTAAATAGACCCCTCCCCCTTCTTAATCCTCCCCCTCCAGAGGAGGGGGAGGAGAGAAAAGGAGAAGATACCCCCTCCAGAGGAGGGGGAGGGAGAAGAGAAGAGAAGGGTAAAGGAAGGGGGATAGGAAATAATACGTTATAAATTAGTTAGCAATTACAAATAAAAAAATAAAGAATATGAAAAAGATATTATTAGTTGAAGATGATCCATTTTTAATAGAAATTTATACTGCCAAGTTAGAAAATGCTGGTTTTTCAGTAGATGTTGTTTCTGATGGGGATATGGTAATAAACAAAATGAAAGAGATTAAACCTGATTTAGTTGTTTTAGATATTGTTTTGCCTAATATTGATGGTTGGGAAATTTTACGGGAAATAAAAAGGAATGAAGAATTTAAAGATGTAAAGATAGTTATTTTATCTAATCTTAGTGAAAAAGAAGATGTGGAAAAAGGAATAAAAGAAGGGGCAGATAAGTATTTAATTAAATCACATTACGAACCAAGTCAGGTGGTTGAAGAAATTGAAGAAGTTTTAAATAATTAAATAGAAATATGGATTATTCCTCTGCATTAAAAGAAATTATTGAAGAAGCTATCATTCAAAATGCTTCTGATTTACATATTTCAGTAGGTCACCCACCTGTATTAAGAATAGCAGGTAAACTGGTTTTTTTAATGGAGTATAGAAAATTTAGTCCTAAAGACACAGAAGGTTTAGCTTTTGCAGTGATGAATGAAAAGCAGAAAGAAAAATTTTTAAATGAAAAATCGGTGGATTTTTCTTATAATTTTGAAGAAAAGGCGCGTTTTAGGGTGAATGTTTTTTTTCAGCGTGGGTGTGTTTCTGCTGCTCTTCGTTTAATTCCTAGCAAAATTCCAACAATTGAGGAATTAAATTTACCTCCTATTCTTCATGAGTTTATTCGTCCTACTCAGGGTTTTATTTTAATTACTGGCGCTTCCAGTCAAGGAAAATCAACCACTTTAGCAAGCTTAATTGATGAGATTAATCACACAAAAGCGGTTCATATTATTACAATTGAGGATCCAATAGAGTATCTTTTTAAAAGCGAAAGAGCAATTATAGATCAAAGAGAACTTAATCAAGATACTTTGAGTTTTGCTAAAGCGCTTAAATCCACTTTTCGTCAGGATCCAGATGTCATTATGGTTGGAGAAATGCGAGACCAAGAAACAATTGCTACAGCAATTACAGCCGCGGAAACTGGTCATTTAGTTTTGGCTACTCTTCACACTAATTCTGCTGCTCAGAGTATATTTCGGATTGTAGATAGTTTTCCGGGCTCTCAACAAAATCAAATTAGAGCTCAATTATCAGAATCATTGTTAGGCATTGTTTCTCAGAGATTAATTCCTCGGGCAAAAGGGGGGTTAATTCCTGCTTGTGAGGTTTTAATTAATACTCCGGCGGTATCTAATTTAATTAGAGAAAATAAAATTCATGAAATTCCTTCAATAATAGAGACATCAGCTGAAATAGGAATGATTTCTTTTGATAGATATTTAGTTAATTTAGTGAGAAAAAAAGAAATTACTCTTGAGACTGCTAAAAATTATTCTTTAAATCCAGCTAATTTTAAAGATTTAATTATATAAAGATATGAAATTTAACTATCAAGCAAGAAATAAAGAAGGAGAAATACAAAGCGGAATAGTAGAAGCTTCTAATAGAGAGGCGGCTTTGGAAGTTTTAAGATCCCATGATCTTTATCCAATTATGCTGGAGGAGAGAGAGGTTCCTTTTTATGCCAGAGAGTTGACTATTTTTCAAAAAGCAAGCAGGAAAGATTTAGTTGTTTTTTCGCGCCAACTGGCTATTATGCTTAAATCAAATGTTCCTATTGTTGAATCTTTGAGGACAATTGCAAAACAAACCAAAAAGGAAGATTTTAAAAAGAAGATTTTAAAAGTGGCAGAATCAATAGATGGAGGAAGTTCTTTTTCTGAGGCATTGGCCCAGTATCCTGATCTCTTTTCTCCTTTTTATGTCAATATGGTGAGAGCTGGAGAAGTTTCTGGTAAATTAACAGATATTTTTTCTTATCTGGCTGATTATTTAGAAAAAGAAGATTATTCCCGTTCAAAAATAAAAGGAGCAATGATTTATCCTGCTTTTGTATTATTAGTTTTTTTTGGAGTGGTTTCTTTGATAATAACTTATGTTATTCCTCAATTAGCGTCAGTTTTAAAATCTGCTAAAGTTGAACTTCCTCTAATTACAAGAATTGTTTTAGCTGTTTCTGATTTTTTGAGAAATCATATTTTACTGGTTGTTTTGTTTATTCTTTTATTAGCAGGAGGGTTAATTTTTCTATTCAAGAATAAAAAAGGAAAACAGATTTTAGGAAATTATTTGTTAGAAATTCCTTTAATAGGGTCATTTTTTAAAAAATATTATCTTACTAGATTTGCTTTAAATCTTTCTACTCTTATTTCAGGCGGAATTCCTATTGACCAAGCTTTAGAAGTAACAGCTGATGTTGTTGGTAATGAAAAATATAAAGAAATTATTTTAGCAGCTAAAGACGGTGTTAAAAGAGGAGAGAAATTAAGCGTTATTTTAGAATCTTATCCTAAATTTATCACACCTTTATTTTACCAAATGACAGCGGTGGGGGAAAGAACAGGAAATATAGATTCTTCATTAAAAAATATTGTTACTTTTTACCAAAGAGAAATAGATCAAAATTTGGAAAGTTTTATTCAATTGTTAGAACCCTTATTTATTGTGGTGTTGGGAGGAGTGGTTGGAGGTTTAATGGCAGCGGTTTTAATTCCGCTTTACTCAATAGGCAAAGGATTTTAATTTAAGGATTTAGATATTGACTTTAAGGTTTCATTATTTAAAATGAATATAATAGAAAAAATGTAAAGGTCGGGTAAATTTATAATTTAATTTAGTTAAAAATTAATACTAAAAAAATGTTAAAGAAAAACAAAGGTTTTACTTTAATTGAATTATTAGTCGTGATTGCAATTATTGGTATTTTATCAGCTATTGTTTTGGTTTCGTTAGGTTCGGCGAGGAATAAGGCAAAAGATACAGCAATTAAGGCAGATTTAAGTAATTTAAGGTCAGCGGCTGAATTGTATGCAATGGATCATCAGGAACACTATACTGGTTTTTGTACTGAGACAGGTGGTGACGCTCAAAGAGCGAAAGCTAATATTGAAGCTAATGGAGCAACTTGGCACTGTTATGATAGCGATTCTGCTTGGGCAGCATGTGCTGATCTGCAATCAAAGAGTAATTCTTACTTTTGTGTTGATTCAACAGGAGTGGCGAAGGAGACGACGAGTGTATGTAGTACAACCCATTGTCCATAACTATAATTAGAATGTACTATAGAATGTACTATTTAAAGATTGCCAGAAATAAGAAAATAAACCCTGCGTTTTATATCCAAGACGCAGGGTTTACTTTGATTGAATTGTTGGTAATTGTTTCTATTCTTGCTTTAATAGTTGCTGTTTTCTTAACTAATATGGAAAGAAATAAAAATAACGCAAAAGACGCGGCAGTAAAATCTTCTTTGCTGGAAGTTCAGAAATCAGCAGAACTTTTATACAGCAACACAAAAAGTTATAAAGATGTTTGTGATTCAACGAACACAACCTTATCTGATGAAGGAGATTTTGGGAGAATTAAATCTTATATTGAAAAAAATAATGGAGTTAATGGGGTAATTGGTTGTAAGAGCACTCAAGATGAATATGCGGTTATTTCAAGTTTAAATTTAGGCGATTGTTGGTGTGTTGATTGGCAAGGAAAATCTAAAAAAGTTGTTTTAAATGGCGCTTCAGATTGTCGAGCAAGATTAACAACAACCTCCTGCCCTTAAATAATAATATGAGCATTTTTTATTTAATTATTTTTATTTTTGGCTTGGTTATTGGAAGTTTTTTGAATTGTGTAATTTTTCGGCTTGAAGAAAAGAAGAGTTTTTTAAAAGGTCGTTCCTTTTGTCCTAACTGCAGACATCCTTTAACTTGGAAAGATTTAATTCCGGTTTTTAGTTTTTTAATTTTGCAAGGAAAATGCCGTTATTGCGGCAAAAAAATATCAATTCAATATCCTTTAGTAGAAATATCAACAGGATTAATATTTTTACTGATTTTTAATTATCAACTTTCAACTCTTCAATTTTCTTCTTTTAAGTATCAATTTTTGTTTTCTATTTTTTATCTTTTAATTATTAGTTCTTTTTTAATTATTATCTTTGTTTATGATTTAGAGCATTATATTATTCCCGATAAAATAATATGGCCAGCAATTATAATTACTGGGATTTATAACTTGCAATTTTCAATTTCAAATGGATTTTCAATTTTTAGTTTGCGAAATTTTTTTATTTATCCTTTATTAGCAGGAATAGGAGCAAGTAGTTTTTTCTTTTTAATCTGGTTTTTTTCTCAGGGTAAATGGATGGGATTTGGTGATGTTAAATTAGCTTTTTTGATGGGTTTGATACTTGGTTTCCCAAAAATCATTTTGGCTATATTTTTTTCTTCGTTTATTGGTGCTATAATAGGAATAGGTTTGGTTATGTTTAAAAAGAAAGATTTAAAGAGCGAAATTCCTTTTGGACCTTTTTTAGTTAGCGGTACATTTATTGCTATGTTTTGGGGACAGCAGATTATTGATTTTTATTTTAGATTAATTAATTCAACCTTTTTATGAGTTTTAAAAATTTTTTTAAAAAAATAAATCTAAGTAAAGGTTTTACTTTGACAGAGTTATTAGTGGTGACTTCTATTATACTAATTTTGACCGTTGTTGTTTTAGCAAGTTATAAGTTTTTTCAGTCAGGAATTTTTCTTCAGCAATCAACAAATAGATTGATTCAGGATATTAGACGAATGGAAGGAATGGCAATTGCGGCTCAAGAGTGGAGTTCTTGCGATCCAAAAAATTACAAATATAGTTATGGTGTTTATTTTAATTCCTCATCTCAAGATTCTTATATTTTATTTGCTGATTGTAATAATAATAAGAATTATGATGGGAATGATGATATAATAGAAAAAGTAAAATTGGACAAAGACATTATTATTAGCAGTTTATCTGCTAATTCGTTGAGTATAGTTTTTTCTCCGCCTGATCCAGAGGTAGATATTAACCCTTCTTCTGATGAAGCAGAAATTACTCTTTCAGATAATAAGGGAAGGTCTAAAAAAGTGATAATAAATAAAGCAGGATTGATAGCAATTGGGGCAGAATAAAAACAAAAACAACTGAGAGATAAAGTTATATTTATTATTTATTTAACAAGAAAGAAAAATGAAAAAGATTTTTAAAATAAAAAATAATAGTAATCGCAGTAATAAAGGATTTACTCTTTTAGAAGTAATTTTTGCTATGTTCGTTCTTTTAATAGGTGTATTAGGGGTTTATATTTTAATTCAGGATAATATTTCTAAATCCCGTCAATCTTCTTTTCACTTAACTGCTGCTTATCTTGCTCAGGAAGGGGTGGAAATTATTAGGAATTTAAGGGATCAAAATTGGCTAAAAGGAAAAAAAGAGTGGGATACAGGAATAGGAGATTGTAATGGTGAGAATTTTTATCAGCTTCAATATGATGATTCTGCTTTAGGAACCTGTGGAAATCAAGATATGCATTTAAAGATTATAAACAATCAGTATTATGGTTATAGAGGGACAGGAAATGTAACTCCGTTTATTAGAGAAATAAGAATTGCTCATAATGGAGATGACGAAATAGATGTGGAGGTAAAAGTTTATTGGGATTATAAAGGAGAAAGAAAAGGACCAGTTACTGTTAAAGAAAAACTGTATAATTGGCGTTATACAGAGTAATTTTTATTTTTAGTTTTAATTTATGAAAAAGATTAATTTTTATAATTTAATAAAGAAAAAAAATAGGGAAGACGGCTTTACCTTAGTAGATATTTTAGTGGCAGTGGCTGTTTTTTCTATTGTTATAAGTATAAGCGTAAATCTTTTTGTATCAGGAATTCGTATTTATGAATATCAATTAAAAAATCAACTTCTTTTAAGTCAGGTTAGTTATGCGATGGAATATATGAGTCGTTCTTTAAGAATGGCTAAGAAAGATGAGAATGGATCTTGTATTACTTCAGGATATAATTATGAAATTACTGATCGGAATGGTGTAAGATTTATCAATTCCAATAATGATGAATGCTGGGAATTTTTTTTAGAAAAAAACCATTTAAAAGTAGATAGGAATGGTAAAATATATGATTTGACGGGTAATTCTTTGAAAGTTAATTCTTTTAATATTGTTTTGATAGGTGATAGTTTTCAACAACAGCCGCGAGTGACATTTTTTTTAGATGTTCAGGCAAATGCGCCTAATTTATCTACTGTTCCTAAGTTGAAAATTCAAACTACTGTTTCTGAAAGAAACCTTAATTTTTAATTTTGTCAAATCCCTTGATTTGTTTATTTAATGTGTTAAAATCGAGATTTAAGGGCGGTTAGCTCAGTTGGCTAGAGCGTCTCGGTGACATCGAGAAGGTCACAGGTTCAAGTCCTGTACCGCCCACTAAAATCGGTAGAGATGTTATTTGACTATGTCTTACTGCAAAGATAAATATGATAAGTATTTAGGGACGGCGAGAAGCCGTTTTTATTATGTCTAATTAAAATTTTTAAGATATGGGAAATTTAAAAAGAATACCTAAATGGATAATGAAATATAATGAAATTTTGGCTATTTATGACGAGCAAGCAGATAAAGTAATGCTGATTGAAGATTATGGTCCAGAGAAGGGGTTTTTTATTGAGGCTTGGCGTTATCACCATTTCCCGCGGACTTCTAAATTAGTGGAGAAGTCATATCGCGAAGGCAGTAAAACAATTTTTATTTTATCTCCCGGTAAAGTAAAACTAAATTTAATTCCTTCTTTTGCTCCAATTGGAATTTCAGAATGTAAAGTTAATAAAAATCAAATAGAAATAGTTTATGAAGGGTACGGAGGAGGAGGTGTAAGCGCTAGTTATTCGCGAGGATTAGCAAAAGGAGTTCTTCAATCCAAAGTTATTAGAAAGAGTGGAGGGAGAGGATTAGGTAAAGGAAAGATTGTTCTGCCTAAAAATTATTTTATCCTTATCGCTATTGATGATACTGATAATGAAAAAGAAGGGGCAACTTATGCTTTAGTCCACAATATTTCTAATCTTTTAATTAAAAAAGAGCCTGTAAGATATCTTACTCATGGAAATATTCAGCTTTATCCTTATAATCCTCATAAGACGGCTAATTGTTTCAGCACGGTAGTTGGTTTTTCTTACAAGGATAGATCTTTAAAGGAGAAGATTATAAATTTTTTTGTCAAACAACTTAAAAAATACACTTTAAGCAAAGAAACAGCAATGGTTGTGTATGATGGTTTTTATTTACCTCAACCTTTAATTGATCTTTCTTATGCTTTGAAATTTCATTTTTTTGATGATATTGAGAAAATAAGAGAAATTGCTAAAAAGAATAAAGTAGAAGTTTATGAAATTACTGGGGAAAGGGGTATAATTGGCGCAATGGGAGCTTTAGGGCTTTATGATAATCCTGAATTTGCCTCAAGTTTGCCTAAGGGATATACACATCCTATTTATTTATAAAGCGTAAAACCCAAAGCTACAGCGCAAAGCGCAAAACTTATTAAATCCTAAATTCAAAATCCTAAATCCTAAACAAATTCAAATGACCAAAATTCAAAATTCAAAATTCAAAATTCAAAACATCCTCCCCTACCCTAATCTTCCCCCTCCTTATTTCATATCCTCCCCCTTCCC